>DATMOV010000180.1:0-3160 GCA_035568055.1 Cytophagaceae bacterium | reverse complement strand
ACATTTGTGGTCTTATTCGTAATTATTTTATTTTGAATCTACAACCTCCTGATGTATGTTAATTAAACATTTTCTATACGCCTGGGTTTAACCATTCAAACTAAATATTTTCTATTATGTACGAGATAACAAACTTATATTTTCATCCTGCCGAAAGGAAGCTAACTTATACCATGTATGGAAAGGATATGGAGCTTCTGAATGTTGATCAACACTTCAACCAGATATTTTTATTTAAAACTTTTCCGGATTTTGAATTTCATTATTCTTATACAGGAAATATTCATCAGATAGCAGATGAGTCATGGCGCACTGTTCCCTTTGCTGTATTGCAAAGACCGGGTCAAAATTCAGCGTTGCTTGTTGAAGGTAATGATGTGAACAAAATGTTTTTACCAAGAAGCAACTAATAAAACAGGCTGTTATATATAGGTTACAGATCTTCTGGAAGGTCTGTAACCTGTATATATTTATTAACAACTGCTCCTAAATAACACCAGGTATAAGTCGCAAAAACCTCTCACGCAAAACTTGAATTTAATCCGGTTCTTTATTCGGGATTTAATTAGACCACCAGAGGAGTGACCTGACTGGCCTGTCGGGGGACAGGCCAGGGAGACTGCGCTGATATCATCTATGATTCTGATCTTTCAGATAATAGATAAAACAAAAATGAAGATTGGACTATAGCGTAAAATTATGAAGTAAAATCATTTTTCTTCCATTGCGATATATCACCGCCCTTTCTATGGCCTGTCACCCGACAAGCCATCAGACGAATATTCCATAGACCTAGGTTAGGGAAAACACGAACCAAGGTGAAGAACGTTAATTATTTGAAAATAAAATCTCTTATCACACTTTCGCCTTCGGAAACTCCAATTTCAATTTCTTTAAACCATCCACCAGCGTCTTAGCGATCGTATATTCTTTATACCAGTTCTGGTCGGAGGGGACAATAGTCCAGGGTATCTTCGGGCTGCAATTTTTGACTACGTCTTTGTAGGCTTTCAGGTATTGCTCATATTTTGAAGCGGCTTTCATGTCTTCAGGATTATACTTCCAGCGTTTGGTGGGGTCGATGAGGCGCTCCTGGAATTTTTCTTTTTGCTTTTCCTTAGAAATATTAAGAAAGAATTTAAAGATGATGGTGTTATTATGTTGTTGCAAAGATTTCTCAAAATGATTGATGGTTTCGAATCTTTTATTTGTTTCTTTCTTGTCTATCCATTTTTCTACGACCGGTACCAGCACATCTTCGTAATGCGAACGATTGAAGATCTGTATCATTCCTTTTGCAGGAGTAACTTTATGAATTCTCCATAGGAAGTCGTGACTTAGCTCTTCCTTGTTAGGAGCTTTGAATGAGGTAACAGAGCAACCCATAGGATTCACTCCGCTGAAAATATTTTTGATCGCGCCATCTTTACCAGCCGCATCCAGGCCCTGCATCACAATAAGTATGCTGTACTTCGATTGTGCATACAATACATTCTGCATTTCGGAAAGCTGTTTTAAAAGTTTTTTCGTTTTTTCCTGTGTGGCCTCTTTGTCAAATGATTTAGGTGCTTTGGTTATAAATTTATCCATGAGGTTTTAAGTTAAATGTTGTACGTTTTAAGTTATGACTATTTTTTTTAATGACCAATAATTGTTATCAATAGTCTTTAAACTCTGAAGAAATCCCATCTACCTTATTCTAATCGGCTTGCCAACTCCCGGTATACCCAGCAATACTCTTTAAAAAGAGGGAATTTACCCATCGTATAAATAATATCTGAAAGCTGTAAACATTTTAGCCGGGTTGGAGCGTTAAATTAGTAGAGTATGAATGAAGATTTTAGTGCAATGATAGTGTTGAAGGAATGAGTGAACTAAATGTGAAGAGAAATGAAAAATTCAAATGTAGATATAGATGCGATCATTAAAGAGAACCTTGAGCTGTTGAAAAAAATAGCAATCAATAAAAAAAAGTTCTTTGATAAATACGGTAAATAACCGATGATACATCAAAAAAACAGGCTCCTCCGGATTGGGGAGCCTGTTTTTTTAGTCATTCCGATCAATACTATAAGTAAATAGTGAAATAATAGATTATTCCTGCTGCGATATTAAAGATGATGAGTGCTGTAACACCTGTAATGCCTTCTTTATACTGAATATTTTCATAACCCTTTATAATAGCTTCATAGGGATGGCTTGGGTTATAGAGCACTTCAACCTTTTCGTTCATTGAGAAAGTATTTTCTTTTACTCTCGTAGATTTAAACTGGACGGTTTTATTATCAGGTGTTTTGAATTGCACTACCGGCTTGTAGAACAATTTATCGCGGCGCTTAACCTGGATAAGGTCATGAATTTTGCCTTCAGTGCTTTCCCAACTGATAACTTCTTTCAGAAAAAAATAGCCCTTGGTTATTTTCCGGAAAAAGAAAATAGTAACAGCTGCATCCACGATAATAAAAATAAGAATGTTATTCTCCATCTATTCAAACAGGCTGAAGGACTCTCCCGGATAAATTTTGGGCGCTACCTGTATACATTCCAGCGAATCATGACCAGCGTCATTGACACTTTTATGAGCTTTGTAGTAGGTGATTTTATTGCTGTCGCAGGCTTTGATCATATCAGTGATCTCGTGGTCTTTCAGATCCTTCTTCAGCCAGGATCTTTCTAATTCTTTTGGGAGTATTGCCGGCATGCGGTCATGGATCTCACTTACCACAGTGTTTGCTGTAGTGGTAATGATTGCACAGGTATTGATGATCTCTCCATCTTTTCTTTCCCAGCTTTCCCAGATTCCTGCAAAAGCAAATGCCTCGTCGCTGGCAAGCATGAACCTGAAAGGTATTCTGTTCTTTCCTTCTCGCTTCCACTCAAAATATCCATCCGCTGGAATGAGGCAGCGTTGTGCCCGTATAGCATGCTTAAATGGAGCCTTGGTGAAAATAGTTTCCGTACGCGCGTTGAAAAGGTTGGCGCCGGTATTTTCTTCCAGAGACCAGCTGGGAATAAGGCCCCAGCGGAAAAATGAGGCTTCTGTTGGATTGGCATCAGTGATGACCGGTACAGTCTGTTGTGGAGCCACGTTATACCGGGGCTTCCAGTTACTGATGTTAATGTCAAACCTCTTACTGAACTTTTCCTTAGTATGAGTGAA
>DATMOV010000179.1:0-6737 GCA_035568055.1 Cytophagaceae bacterium | reverse complement strand
AATAAGGAGGCAAAGCAACAGTAAAATTTTCAGGGCCTTGTCCATTTTGGGCAATAGGTTTTATTCCTAACCATAAAGAAATAGCGAATGTTTGAAAATAACCTTCTTACAGGAAGTATAGGAAAAACAATACCGGTCCATAACAGAACTACAACTTTAGCGATAGCGGGTTATGAATATAGAATGTATAAGTTCCGGCTAATGCAAGACGAGGGCTTATATTGTGAACAGATCTGAGTTTACTTGTATTATTAACTTTGATGGGAGAAGGACAAAACTCCTTATTAGTCTTAATGAAATCCATGATTGATCATAAGAAAAAAACCAATTTAATTTGTCATTGGTTGCAGAAATTAATAATATGAGATTTATTAATAAGCATCAATTAAAATAAATGTTAAAAGATTTAAACTCTAAATAACAATGAGCACTTTAGTTTGGAACAAAAAAATTTATCTTGTTGTCTTAATCGTATGCACAAATGTCCTGGTATCATTTTCACAAAAAACAGAAATACAGGTTTTGAGTGCCACTGTTAAAGACAAAGTAATAGATGGCGCAGAAGTAATTTTCCAGAAGAACGGAGAAACTTCTTTAACTGCCATTACAGATATGAAAGGAAAAGTCAGTATCCCAACTCCTTTTGGAACAGATGATGCTTCTGTTACCATCCTCATCAAAAAAGATGGGTACTCCACATTGATCACCAAAGGACCTTGCAATGGTCTTACTTATGCCATGAGTCCGGTGATGACACAACTTGATGGATTAAGAATTGTACTTAACTGGGGTCGTGATCCTCAGGATATAGATTCTCATCTGTCTTACCCTGGAAATCATATTTGTTTTTACAATAAGACAGGTGCGATGGCTAATCTTGATGTAGATGATACTGATGGATATGGGCCCGAAACAATAACTATAGAGAAAAAAGCCCAGGGACAAAAGTATGTATATGCTGTGCATGATTATTCAGATAAAGATAATACGGGTAATACTAACTTATCTAATATCAGTGGTGCTAAAGTTTTTGTTTATATCGGTAACACCCTTATTAAAACTTATCCGGTACCAACAAATAATCAGCCTGGCAATCTTTGGATTGTTTTTATGATTGATGAAACAGGTTCTTTCGTAGACGTCAATAAATTCAGCAATGCCAATTCATGGGAAGCCGCACGTTCAGTACTTGAAACATTCCGTGGTAAAAACGAAACTAGTGGCGATCCTATCATATCACAAGAAAATATTGCACAATCTGTGGTTGTAAACAGAAAAGGAGAAGATGCTTATCATGCAGGTAATATAGAAGGGTCTGTAGCTTTCTATCAAAGAGCTATAGAACTGGATCCTAACAACGGTCAGGCTTACAGCAACCTGGGACTTTCTTTTCAAAAATTAAACAAAATAGCGGAGGCAATCTGGGCAAACAGAAAAGCTATTGCATTGGCTCATGGCCCCAATACAAATGTGATCCAGGCAAGTTCTTATTACAACATTGCTAAAATATACGAAAATCAGAGCCATTGGGAAGATGCCTTGCAAAATTATACCTGGGCCAAGGAGCGCAGACAGAACAATACTTATGACAGTAGCATAGACCGAATGAAACAAAAACTCGGCAGACAATAATTACAAAATAATAGAGTTGTAATTTTTTATTTAACAGGCCATGCCTTTTACTGCATGGCCTGTTCTCATTCAAACACAAAAATTAAGGTGATGAAAAATCTGCTGTATTCAATATTGGTTTTCCGCTTACTCTGCTCCACTAGTGTTATAGCAGGCGATGGCCCCAAACAAATTGCCAAGATAGACAGAAGCTTATGGCCATACGAAATTAACACAGCCACCGAATTTGATTTTGCATCAAAAATGGAAATGCTTGTATTCATAGAAGTTTTACAACAACATGACAATTTAATTATTGAAGACAGTATTAAAAAATATCTTGGCCTGCAAAAAGTTGCCGTTGCGTCTATCGATGCATGGAAGACACAGACGAAAAATATTTTAGTATCTAATTTTAATGCTTTGATAAAATCATCACCCAACGATTTTATCAATATTCCTAAACCAATCAACTGGCAAGGATTAGTACAAAGTTCCAGAAGTATAAATAATAAAATGCCGGATGCTCTGAAAGCATGGCACATAGAAGCCAAAGCTTTTTACAACAGTTATGTATATGAGCAAATGCGGCTTGCAGCATTGTTTCCAGGGATCACAAGCGAAATTCTTACTTTGCAGGATTCCGAAATTACAGGTTCTGCATTTATTGACAAACAATTTCTACTCACTTTTGACGACGGACCCACTCTAGTCAATGGATCAACAGACAAGCTCATCGCAACGCTGAAAAATAATAACACCACCGGAGTTTTTTTTATTTTGGGAGATATGTACAATGCACGTCTTAAATCTGACTCCGCCAGGAAATTGCATGACTTATATGGATCAAATATAGTTGGCTCTCATGCCAAGATACACAAGTCTCATCAGAAGTATGAAGACTGGCAATATTCTTTATCGTACACCAGCCATCTCATTGATTCAATAATACCTGAGAATAAAAAGACTAAATATTTCAGGCCACCCTATGGACAAAGGAATGATAAGATCGTATCCTACCTGTCGCAAAATAATACTAAAGTAATGCTTTGGAACATTGACTCACAGGATTGGAATGCTAAAATTTCTTCTTCAGAAGTGGCAGACAGAGTAATTACATTAATGTTATTATGGAGGAGAGGTATTTTGTTGTTCCACGATACACATTCAAAAGCAAATGAAGCATTGCCCATTATCTGGAAGAAATTAAATGCGGCAGGAATCAAATGGATTGATCCTAAGCAATTGTAGCTAATAAAGACTCTGTTGTCAGGCTCTTGAAGTCTTTTTGAGCAGCGTTAAGACAATGCGCAAAAAATTACCAGAGTGAAACGATAGATGCTATCTCTCATACAAATAAAAAAATATAGCAATAATAGTAAAAAAGTAATCGGTATTTCCTGCTGTTTTTTCTAATCAGTTATAATCTCTTTTCCTCACCTGACGCGGGTTTGTCAGGGGCGTAACTAAACTAAAAACAGTCAACCAATAACTATTTTTTTCAATCCAGACTGGCCATCAAAACCATAAGGGTTTCAAGTTTCTTTCTTGTTTGCATGTAATCCCATCCTTGGTTATTCAGGATTACGGAGAAGGCGAGCATACGCCCGCTTCTGGTAGTCACATAACCTGCATAGCTTTGCACCCTGCCCATCGAGCCGCTTTTTGCATGAATATTTCCCACTGCAATGCTTTCTTGCGCAACATGCTCCATCGTTCCGCTTTCACCAGCCACGGAGAGTGAATTATAAAATGGCTGAAACATAGACGGATCATTGGCATAAGCCACGAGCAAGTCGGTTAAGAATTTCGGAGTAACTGAATTTAAACGGGAAAGTCCGCTGCCATCGGCCATATAAAATCCTCGCAGGTCAATATTCTTTTCTTTTAAATAACTGATCACTTCTTTTATTCCTCCTGCGATAGTTCCAAACCCCTTTTCCTGAGCCCCGAGTGTCTTTAACAGCGTTTCAGCATAAAAATTCTGACTGGTTTTATTGGTCAGATTAACCAGCTTAGTAAGAGGAGGAGACAAAGTGCTGTGGATTTTTTTTCTTTCTTTCTTATAGTAATCGCCATTCAGCTTCAGTTTGAATACAGTGGTGCAGGAATCTTTGATCCCTATATTATTTGCCTTTAATTGAAGGAACAAATTATAAGCACAGCATAAAGCAGGATCGGGAATATTGCTGCGCTCTGTGTAATTACTTTTTACTTCACCTAATAGAAACCGCTCATTCTGATATGGAGCACCGGCTACAAACAGATAATTCTTGGGAATACTTACATTATAAAGAACCTGATTGTGTAGAATAATTCCAGGCACAGGCGGGTATGTGCTGGCATATACAAACTTTCCTTTGCACTTCACATCAACATCGTATGTGTTTTCACGAAAAGCCAATCCGCTTGCGCCCGCTCCATAACTACTTTGCATATCTTCCCAGGCCCATCCGCCGGGAATAAGATCGTTATCAAAATATTGCGCATCGCCGATAACAGCTCCATCAATGGAATCAATCCCCCAATTTTTGATGGCCGAAGTCCATGCACCGACAATAGTTTTTATACCGGTATTTCCGAAAGCATCCGATCCAAGGGATGGATCTCCGCTGCCCTGGATGTAAATATTTCCATGAAGTATTTTTGTGGCTGGATCAATTTCTCCGTCATACTGTAAACAGGTTTCATATTTATAATCTGCACCCAGTTTAGCAAGGGCAATACCAGTAGAAAGTGTTTTCATGACTGATGCCGGGACTAAGCTTATATGGCTGTTATATTCAGTAATTATTTTATTGCTGTCGATGCTAACGAGGGAAAATCCAAAAGAACCGTATGCTAATCCGGGGGACCTGGCAAGCGTATCAATCGTGAATAATAATTGATGTAAAGGACTGGTGTCCGGCTTTATTATATTAACGGGAATGGTTACAGAATCTTTTTTTACAAGATTAGTTATAACGGCTGGAGCAGGATTTTCTGCAAAGCTGAAAAAACTCAAAACGGCTATGGTAGAAACTGCAACAAAAATAAGGATGAGCTGAAATAGTGAAATCTTTATTTCGCGTAAGAATTTCATCTTACTAAGATACTCAATAGAAGAGAAAACAACAAAATGCACAAAAGCAATCCTAGGCGCTTTTTAACAAAGCTTAATTCATGTTCCACCGGGCCTGTACACACTTTGCCAATGAAGTTTCAAAGAATTTTAAAGAGCAGAATATACTGCCTGATAAATTGAGTGAGTTGAGAAGCTATCTTTTTTTGAGCAGAGAAGAATAGTACATTTTGACTCTCATCCGGATGAAATGAAAATGCTCTATATTCACACACTACTCGAAAAAATCAGGGGAGAATTAAAGACAAAAGGATTCCTGTAGACTAATACTGCAACCATTCCTGGGAATCCTTAAATCCCATAAATCCATATTCAGACATTTTATTTTAATACTCCTGATTGAGGTTAACCTTTTTCTCTGTCATACGTTACAGTATATATTAAACTTTCAATAAGTTTTGAAAGTTAGAAAAGATAAGATATTATTGTGCCATGAAATTAGATGAAGCAAAAAGACAGTTTATTCAGTCCTGGGGCACACTGGGTTCGAAATGGGGAATCAACAAAACTATGGGGCAGGTACATGCGCTGCTTTTAGTTTCACCAGACCCACTCAGTGCTGACGAGATTATGGAAGAACTTCAGATTTCACGGGGCAATGCCAATATGAACATAAGAGACCTGATGGACTGGGGACTGGTACACAAAATTCATAAAACAGGGGAAAGAAAAGAATACTTTTCCGCAGAGAAAGACATGTGGCAGGTAACAAGACAAGTGGCAAAAGAAAGGAAAAGACGTGAGCTGGAACCGATCTTGAAAGTGTTGAACGAAATAAGCAAAATAGAGGGGGACAAGAAAGATAAAAACATAAAAGAATTTACCACAGTAATCGCCGATATTAAAAAACTGGCGGGCTACGCCGACAAAACACTCGACACCATGGTAAAGGCAGATGAAAACTGGTTCTTCGGGTCAATTATGAAACTATTTAAATAAAAATTTTATGATAATATTTCAAAAAATATTGAACGTTCTGAAAATAAATGTTTCACCTAAATATATATAACTATGAACTATGTAATTTTAACCTATCTCGTCTATTTGTCAGTAAGCATTATACTGACAATCCTTGTCGCGAATGTTCTGTTTAAAAACGGAAGAATTTTTCTGGTCGATATTTTCGCCGGCAACGAACCACTCGCCGATTCAGTAAACAAGCTTCTGCTTGTGGGCTTTTATCTGGTGAACATAGGATACGCCAGCTTAGCTTTAAAAGAGGATTTTGGAATAGAAAATTATCAGGTAGTTATTGAAAGATTAAGCTATAAGATTGGTGTCATTGTATTATTGCTTGGTGCCATGCACTTCTTTAACCTGTTCGTCTTTTATAAACTAAGAAAAAGAGCACAACAGTCCAGGCAATTTGACTACAACAGCAATGAGCAACTTAGATAATAAACTCATCATCTATGACAGTAACTGCAAGGTATGCTCCTTTATGAAGGACCTGCTTCTTGCAGTTACTTCAATTCCGGATAACAAGATTGTAGCTTTTAATAAGCTGGATGCGGCATTAAAAACTAAACTGGATGCAGAACGGTTCAGAAATGAAATGGCTCTGATAGATACTGGAAACGAACCAACTTTATACGGTCCTTATGGCGTAGCTTATATCTTTGGTTCTAAATCGCAAATTATAAATGCGCTGCTTTCTGTAAAACCTTTATTTAGCATATTTTATTTTCTTTATCGTGTACTGGCTTATAACCGATATATTGTCGCAGTGCCGAAAAATTATTTTCAATGTGACTGCTACCCTGATAACATCGCTAAATACAGAATCTCGTACGTTATTATTACAATCTTTACATCTGTTGTTCTTACTTTTCTTTTTGGTATATCTCTAAAAGACTTTTTTCCGGGGATGAGTTATGAAAAGGCCGCGATTGAAATGCTGCTCATCGCAGGCTCAGGTTGGGTATTGCAAATAATCCTGTCTCTGGTACTATTAAAAAATAACGCACTGGAATATATCGGGCATCTTGGTTCAATCATGGTCGTT
>DATMOV010000178.1:0-9133 GCA_035568055.1 Cytophagaceae bacterium | reverse complement strand
CTAAAAGCTAAAAAATGTTTCACGCAAAGAATCATAAAGAAATAAAAAAGCAAAGGACGTAGAGAAAACTACTTTGCGTTCTTTAGAAAACCTTCGCAAGCTCTACATGAAATGGATTTTTAGAAAGACCCTATAGTATCGAAACCTGTATAGGATACCAAAGCTTCGGGGACCTTTATTCCTTTATCCGATTGATTATTCTCGAGAATAGCCGCGACAATTCTGGGCAATGCCAGAGCGCTGCCATTCAGCGTATGTAAAAGATGTGTCTTCCCTTCGTATTTATACCTTAATTTTAATCTATTTGCCTGGAAGGATTCAAAATTACTGACAGAGCTTACCTCAAGCCAGCGTTTCTGTGCGGCGGAATATACTTCGAAATCGTAGGTAAGGGCAGAACCAAAGCTCATATCACCTCCGCAAAGTTGCAGGATGCGGAATGGCAGATTCAGTTTTATCAATAAACTTTTGACATGCTCAACCATCAGCTCAAGCACCTGGTATGATTTTTCAGGAAGGCTTATCTGAACTATCTCTACCTTATCAAACTGATGAAGCCTGTTGAGACCGCGCACATGTGCCCCCCATGAACCAGCCTCACGACGGAAACAGGGTGTATAGCCCACATTTTTTATGGGCAGGTCTTCCGGTTTTACAATGACATCTCTGTATATATTAGTGATAGGAACTTCAGCAGTTGGGATAAGATATAAATTATCGTCCGTAGCAAAATACATTTGTCCTTCTTTATCGGGTAATTGTCCCGTTCCAAATCCGGATTCGGCATTGATCAATATTGGTGGCTGAATTTCAAAATATCCTGCTTTAATGGCTTCATCAAGAAAAAAATTGATCAATGATCTTTGAAGCCTTGCGCCCTTGCCTTTATAAATCGGGAAGCCCGCTCCTGTAATTTTGTTGCCCAGCTCAAAATCTATAATATCATACCTGGTGATCAGATCCCAGTGAGGCACAGCCTTGCCGTTAAGTACAGGTATGCTTCCATGTTCAAACACTATTTTATTGTCTTCAGGTAGCTTTCCTTCCGGCACTGATGCATGTGGTATATTAGGCAAAAGTACTAACATGTTGTTCAATTCATCTTCCACCTTTTTCAGCATGGCTTCAAGATCTTTCGCTTTATTCTTTAATAGTGCATTCCCCTCTTTTAACTTTTCAGCCTCTTCCTTTTTCCCGGCCTTCATCAGATTGCCGATATCTTTTGCTGTAAGATTGGTGGCTGTAAGAACCTCATCAAGCTCTTTCTGTGTGTGTTTTCTCTTATGGTCTTTTTCAAGCACCTGCTCTACCTGCATAGCTGCATCTTTAAAATGCTTCTTATTTAAACCCTGAATTACCAGTTGCTTATTTTCCCTTATAAATTGAGTCTGTAACATATCTTCTAGAAAATGAAGATCAAAAATAAATGAATTTTTTAATTTAATGGAACAAACATTTTACAGGTCGTTGGTTATATATAGAAAAGATTTAAAAGACAGAGCTTGACAATTATCGAATGTTAGGCTATTATTGCAATACCAAACAGCATTTGAGCTTATTTTCTGAACAAGTTCATCTCTTTTTAGTTTTAGAATAATCTGAATCATAAATCAATTTTATATCTTTCTGAGGCTACTCGCTTCGTTTAAAAAACAATCACACTATATTTCGTATGTACAATATTGAAGAATTAGATGTAAAGCTATTATCTGAACTTAAAGACATAGCAGACCAACTGGGAATTAGTAATTCAAAAAAGCTGCAAAAAAAAGAATTAATATATAAGATCCTGGACCAACAGGCAATAACCCCTATCAACCAACTTCCAGAAAAAAAACAGACTATGAGTACAGAAAAAACTGAAGACACATCATTGAAAGACCCAAAGAATGACCTTAAAATCGGTAGCAAGAAACCACGCAAAAGAGAAAATGTCAAAGAAACTGAAGTTGGTTCAGAAGAAATGGCAATTGAATCTACTGCTGATTCTGTTCTCGAACCACTTGCAAAAACCGAAGAAGATTCTTTCAGCACACCTCCGCTTGAAAGTGAATTACCGGTAGAATCCAAAGAAGAAAGAGATCCTAACAGATTTAGAAAACCAAACCAGAATCAGATCAACATAAAAGATTTTGATGGCATCATTGAAAATTCAGGTGTACTTGAAATTATGCAGGATGGCTATGGCTTTCTGCGCTCCGCGGATTATAATTATCTCGCCAGCCCTGATGATATTTATGTTTCTCCATCTCAGATCAAGCTTTTCGGTTTAAAAACCGGCGACACAGTAAAAGGACAGATCAGGCCACCAAAAGAAGGTGAAAAATATTTCGCGTTGCTCAGAGTTGAAAGTGTCAATGGAAAAACAACGGAAGAAATCAGAGATAGAATTCCTTTCGAATACCTTACTCCACTCTTTCCGGACGAAAGATTAAACTTAAGCACAACCCATCACCAGCTTTCAACAAGAATTCTCGATCTGTTTGCTCCTATTGGAAAAGGACAAAGAGGAATGATCGTAGCTCAGCCTAAAACCGGCAAGACGGTGCTGCTGAAAGAAATTGCTAACGCGATAGCAACAAATCACCCTGAAGTTTATCTGATGATATTGCTGATTGATGAGCGTCCTGAGGAGGTAACTGATATGGCAAGAAACGTAAAGGCTGAAGTGATTTCCTCTACCTTCGATGAACAGGCAGACCGCCACGTAAAGATCGCCAGCATCGTGCTTGAAAAAGCCAAGAGAATGGTGGAATGCGGACATGATGTTGTGATTCTTTTGGACTCTATCACAAGACTTGCCAGAGCGTATAACACAGTGGTTCCATCTTCCGGAAAGATTCTTTCCGGTGGTGTTGATGCCAATGCGCTGCATAAACCAAAAAGATTTTTCGGTGCCGCAAGAAATGTAGAGAATGGCGGCTCACTTACGATCATCGCCACAGCGCTGATCGAAACAGGCTCTAAAATGGATGAGGTGATCTTTGAAGAATTTAAAGGAACTGGTAATATGGAACTTCAGCTGGACAGAAAACTTTCCAACAAGAGAGTTTACCCCGCTATCGATGTTCCTGCTTCTGGTACAAGAAGAGAAGATCTGCTTATGGATAAAGATGAGCTTTCACGCGTATGGATCCTTAGAAAATTCATGGCGGATATGACTTCTATCGAAGCTATGGATTTCCTGATAGACAGAATGAAGAACACCAAAGACAACAACGAATTTCTGATTTCCATGAATGGATAATTCACGGCTAATATTTAAAAACTAAAAAGTCCCCCGGCATGTCGGGGGACTTTTTAGTTTTTAAAGGAATTGTTAGAGGTTTTACGATCTGAAAAACCTGTCAGGTTCAGCGCGGATCTTTTAGTTTTAAGCGGATTTCCAGTATATTAAGCTTAGCAATTTGTAATCAATGAAACTAAGAAAAAAAAATCGCCGCATCCCCGGGGAATCTCCAGGCACTTTAAGGGAAGCATGTGATATTCCCGATGAAAAGATTGACATCTCTGTCATGCTTTATAATGCATCCTTTGTTGAAGAGAAAATTACGCATAATATTGATGAAGCGCTGGCCTTTGAAAAAGATGATGTAGTAACCTGGATCAATATTGATGGCATACGCAATCATAAAATGCTCGAAAAAATAGGGGCGAAATATAACCTTCATCCATTATTGCTTGAAGACATTTCCTGCAATGAGCAGCGGCCTAAACTTGACGTTTACGATGAGCATATTTTCATAGTGGTTAAGATGTTGAAATTCGATACTGAAGAAAAAGGTATTATTGACGAACAGGTAAGCTTTGTATTGGGTAAAAATTACGTACTGTCTTTCCAGGAAGAAGATAAAAAAGGAGATGTATTTAATCCCAACCGGGAAAGACTGAAAGGTCACAAAGGAAAAATAAGAAAGTCAGGTGCTGACTATTTGCTTTACACCTTATTAGACACCATCGTTGATAATTATTTTATTATCCTTGAAGGCATCGGAGGGAGAATTGAGGAGCTGGAAGATGACCTGATCGCTGATCCCTCACCAAAAAGATTAAAAGTATTGTATGGACTCAAAAGAGAAATGATTTATCTGAGAAAATCAGTATGGCCACTTCGTGAGGTGATCAATAAAATGGAAAAGGGCGAAACCGAACTTTTACTGCCAGCCACGCAGATCTTTATAAGGGATGTTTATGACCACACCATCCAGGTAATTGATACGGTTGAATCCTATCGTGATGTATTGGCCAGCATGGTTGATATTTATATGTCGAGCATCAGCAACCGGATGAACTCTGTAATTAAAGTCCTCACCATCATCTCCACCATATTCATCCCACTTACTTTTGTGGCTGGCGTTTACGGAATGAATTTCGATTACATGCCCGAGCTTAAATGGAAATATGGCTATCCTGTTGTATGGATTTTCATGATCGTTTCCGTAGGGTTTATGTTGATGTATTTCAAAAAGAAAAAATGGCTTTGAATTTATAGGCTAAATCTTGTAGCCGTGGGTTATATCCGGAGTTTTGTACCCAGTGGTGATTTTGCCTTGTTTTCTACGGATGAAATCCGGAGTTACGAAACCTTATTTAAAACTAATAAGCTCTACCCGAAATATCATATAGGAATTCTGCGGTACCAGCACCTTGCCATCATCATCTTTATATCCTGCTTTGCCATAGCCTAATGATGGGGGAAGAATGAAAACAGCTTTTTCACCCGCGCTCATCAACTGAAACCCTTCGTTCCAACCTGGTATCACTTTGGGGTCCCCAATTGTAAATTTATAGGGGGCAGCATCAACATTTGAATCAAATTCAACCCCGCTAGGTAAAGTGCCGGCGAAATAAATTTTTACCTTCTGGCCAGGTTTTGGCTTCGGTCCTTTCCCTTCTTTGATCTTTACATATTTAAGTCCGCTTGGAGTAGTGATGGTATCATGCTTTTGAGCAATGGCCGCCTGCAATGCCAGGAAGAAAATGATGAAAGCGAATAGATTTTTCATCTCGTTTTTATTTAACTCCTATAAGCTCGACATCAAATATTAAAACCGAATTAGGTGGTATTGAAGCTCCCGCTCCACTTGGTCCATATCCTAATGCAGATGGAATAACAAGCCTGCCTTTCTCACCGGTTTTCATCAGCGCAATTCCCTCATCCCAACCCTTGATAACCTGGCCTATGCCAAGTACAAACTCAAAAGGAGTGCCTCTTTGAACAGAGCTGTCAAATACATTTCCATTCAAGAGCTTACCTGTATAATGCACTTGCACAGTTTGTCCGGTTTTTGGTGATATTCCTGTTCCTTTGCTTTTCTCAGTTTGTGCATAATATAAACCAGAGGATGTTCTTTTAGCAGCAAGGCCATTCGCTTTAATATAGTCAGTAATGAGAACTGAGTCAGCCTTGAATTGTTTAGCTACCATTTCCTGCTGTTCCCTTTTCAGCTGCTCCTGATCGTACACTTTCTCCACTTTCAAAACAAACTTAAGGTATGAACCTTTTTCGATCATAGGTGGCATGGGTGCATGGATGGTTTTTTCAAAAAGTGAATCTGCACTGATGAGAAATAAGGCGCTGTCGCCTGGAGAAAGCATGATAAAAGCTTCTTCAAGGCTACCTTTAAATGTAGGCTTGGAAACCATGGCTTGTATAGGTTTCCCTTCCTGAAAAGTGCTGCGAAGAATGCTGTCCTTGCTTGTTTTAAGGATCATGTGCATCATGATCACATCGTCCAGTTTTGCGTTCTGGCCTGGCACATCTTTATAAAATTTATACTTAAGCCCACTTGCGGTGGTTTGAAACTCCGGCACCGGTACTTTTTGAGCAACCTGTTTCTTAGCGCATCCTGCCGCAAGAAGGCATAGGCAATAAATAAAAATTCTCATGACTGTTTTTCTGATTATTTCTGAATTTCAATATCAAATATAAGGATTGAATTTGGGGGAATATTGGCACCTGCGCCTCTTGCTCCATAAGCCATACCTGACGGAATATAAAGCGTTGCTTTCTCGCCTTTCTTCAGTGACATTAAGCCTTCGTCCCATCCTCTGATAACCTGTCCCATACCTACCATCAAAGTGAATGGCGCGTTTCTATCATAAGAAGAATCAAACTTTGTTCCATTAAGAAGCCTGCCTTCATATTGAACGGATATACTGTCGCCAGGATTTAAATTCATTCCACTCACGGATTTATGTACCACATAATAAACTCCATTGACAGTTCTTTTCGCCTTGATTTTGTTCTTTTTCAGGTATTCGACAATCGTCATGGTATCTTGTGCGACCAGCTGCTGTTTGGCCACTTCAGCTTCTTCCTGAGCTTTCTTCCCTTTGGCCATTTCCTTTTCCACATCTGCTTTAGAGTATAGATTTACCACTTTTATGATAAACTGAAGATCACTTCCTTTCTCAACTTCTTTAGGAACATCTGTATGGAAGGTTTTGGTGAATATTGAATCCGCATTGACAAAAAACTGCGCGCTGTCGCCTTTTGAAAGAAGCGTGAACCCCTCTTCAAGCCCGCCTTTAAAAGAGGCTTTGCCAATTGGAATGCCGATTGGGCTACCTTCTTTGAAGGTGTTTCTCATAATACTGTCCTTGCTGTTCTTCATGATAAAATGGAAAACGATCCATCCGCCATCTTCACCATTGGCACCGGCAGAGTCCGCTAGTATTTTATATTTTAAACCGTTTTCTGTTTTCTCCAATCCACCTTTGCATGATTGTAAAAAGACTGCAGCCATCAAGGCTCCTCCGAATAATAATTGTTTTAGCATAATATTTTCTTTTCTATTTTATGGTTTTCATCCAGGTCTTCTTTATAGACCTCTAGTGTATTAATAAATTTTTCAATTGTTTTCTCTAAAGTAGTATCGCTTTTCCCACCCGAAGCATTTTTATGTCCGCCGCCTTCAAAATGCATTCTGGCAAAATTGCTTACTGAAAAGTCACCTTTGGAGCGGAATGATATTTTCACCGCGTCAGATCTTTCAATAATCACTGCTGCGAAAACAACACCTTCCAGCGATAAAGCATAATTGACAAAGCCTTCAGTATCGCCGGTCTGTGAATTAAATTTTTTTAGTTCTTCCGCAGAAATAGCGATATATGCCGTATGAAATTCCGGAAGGATTACAAGCTTGTTAAGTAAGGCATAGCCGAGGAATCTAAGCCTGTTTTCTGAATTGTTATCGTAAATAAGCCTATGGATCTTTGAAACATCCACTGCCAGATTAATAAGGTCAGCGATGATAAGATGTACTTCACTGTTGGTGGTAGGATGACGAAACCCACCTGTATCAGTCAGGATACCTGCATAAATAGCCTCTCCGATACATGTATCGAAGTATTGCCGGTCACCCATACCAAGGATGAGTTTGTATATAAGAACTGCTGTGGCCGCCGCGGTGATATCTGAAAAGGAAAAATCCGCAAAAGCTTCGGGATCCAGATGATGATCGACCAGCACTTTCGTTGCTTGGGATTTCCTGATAATCTCACCAAGCTCATTAATTCTGGACAGAGAGTTAAAATCCAGACAAAAAATTACCTCAGCCTCATCCACCAGTTTCTGCGAGAGCACTTCATTCCCCTGGTTAAATATGATGACCTCATCATTTCCATTCATCCAGTTAAGGAAGGTAGGATAATCGGTAGGAGTTATCACTTTGACATCATGTCCCCTTTTTCGCAGATATCCCCACAAAGCCAGCGATGAGCCGAGCGCATCCGCATCAGGTTTGTGATGAGTAGTAATGATAATCTTTTTTGGGGAACTCAGAAGTTCCTTTAAAGCATTTAAATTCTGCATTCTACAAAGCCTGTTTTAAGGGCAAGTTTTAAAAAAACGAATGACAAAAGTGGAAATATTTTGACTGAAAAGAAAGAAAAAGATTATAAGAATGTCTGAACCGGTATTCGCCAGATTTTAAGGATAATCGGGATAGTTTCCTCTAATTAGTCTTTCCTGATGAAATTGAAAGGGCTTCAGCCTTAAATAAGGCTTTCTGTAAGCTACCTATGGTTTGCGACATAGCTATATTTTGAGAGCATATTGTTCTTTCGCTAAGAATAAAACCTGGCCGCGTAAATTTAACCTTAGTTCCCTCTTTGCTGCTTACGCTTAATTTTTCCGCCTCTCGATTCAATGATTAATTTTACAGTGGGAAAACCCGACTCGATGACAGGCCAGAGGATCGCATATTTCTATTTTAAATGTTTCGGAACCATCGCAATAAAGAAAATTAAAAGTATCATTGATGGTATAATGAATAAAGAAGCCACGAAAATTCCAAAGATTCCTATAGCAGATTCAACATCAGAGGAACCACCTGGCGTATAAATAAATGTTGTAAACAGTACCAACAAAATATATGCTATTTGAAAGATCAGATAAATTTTAAATCCTGAAAGCCTTCCAGTTAACATAAATATTGCACCAATGATTGTTCCAACATTTACAATGGCAAATGCATAGCCTCGCCAGTAATCGGTGTTATCTGCAATTCCGGCAATTGATTGATAGAAGAAACCTCTCGCAATGCCAAGGCCAGAACCTAAAATAGTTAGTATACACAGCGTCAGTACAACTCCTGAAGTGCCGGTCGCCTGTTTTTTATTTTGATCCGAGCCGCAGTCCGGACAAAAATTATCATCTTCGCTCAGTTGGGCGCCGCAGTTTGTGCAGTGTTTCATAATCTTCTCAGAAATATTTTTTATAAATCTTCTTAACTTCCTTCCATCCCTTTTCCGTATTCCAGATTTTTTTAATTTGTTTTATGCCCATGATCTCTTTCATCATCTCATCTTCGATTTCAGCTTTCTTTAAAACTTCAGAATACGGAATGTCTGTAAAAGTAACCATCGTATATAATGGTAAGTATTCAGGAATACGTTGATGGATGATCGCTTCTATTTTTTTGCGCAGTTGGAATTCAGGATCCGCTACCAGGTCTCTCATCTCAATGAAGTTCAGGAGCGCGAGTTCTGCGATGGCATCGGTATTTTCTTTTCTTTTTTTCTGATACTCCGGAAATGCTCTCTCCCAATTATTTTTGTGTGTTTTGATGATCCCATTTAAGATTCTGCAATCCTCAAAACCTGCATTCATGCCTTGTCCGTAAAAAGG
>DATMOV010000177.1:0-5035 GCA_035568055.1 Cytophagaceae bacterium | reverse complement strand
GCTTTTTCTTTTCCTTAAAACATCCGGCGAGTAGCGCATAAAATTTCCCGGAAACTTTCTCTTTATTCCTCAGCTGGCTTCTCTCCTCTTCAGAAACTAATCTGAGTTCGCCTTCATTGCTGAGCTTGTTGCTAAGTTTAGTGTTTACTTTTGCCTTTTGGCTTTCGCTGAGAATTCCAGAAGAAGCAGGAGTCCAGTAAAGCTCTACCTTAGTGCTCACCTTATTTACATTTTGTCCGCCTTTGCCACCTGAAAGAGAAGCCTTGAATTTCACTTCTTTGATGATCTGAGAGTTTCTCCACGTTTCCGGATTACTATAGTTTGGATCAGCCATAGCATAAAGGTACGGAAGTCTATGATTAATTTGTTTTTATAGCCCGGATGAGGGCATCAAGTACTGCTCTGAGTTGTTTTGTTAATTCAGGATCAAGAATTTCAGCATTACTATTTATTTTATTGCGTATGGCAGGGATTGTCAATTGCGCGCCTTCCGCCACCCTGGCATTGATAGCACCAAGAGTCAATACCAGTGAGGCGTGTGCTTTATCACCACCCAAAAAAGATGGAGAAGCACTAATGGCAGCTACGGGTTTATCTACAAACTCTCCCGAGCCTACTACCCAGTCCAAGGCATTTTTTAAAACCCCAGGCATTCCATAGGCATATTCCGGTGTGCAGATAATTATTCCATCAGAACTTCTCAGTTGTTTTCTGTATTCAAGAACCGAAGCAGGAGATTTATCGCCGTCAATTTCAGGTGAGAAATGCGGCAAGTTACCTAAGCCACCAAATAGCGTGACGCTATCATCTTTCCCTGCCATAGTAGCCATAGCACGCAAAATAGCGGTATTGGAAGAAGTTGATTTAAGACTTCCTGATATGGCGATAATTTTCATGTAAATGTTTTATTGGTTATCCTGAAATTATAGCCAGGATTGCTATTGTCATGTGGAGCACATTCATTACTCCGTCGAAGCATTGCTGGAAACCAGGCACTGATTCACTTTAACATACAAGTCTTCGACGCAGTTTATACTGAGAGAAGCGAATGTGCTCAGGCTGACAAAAGGTCATCTTTCGGTTTATTTCTCCAGCAATTTCTTCATAGCTTCCATCACAATTTCCCAATTTTTCTCAGAATGTTTCTTCATTTCTTCCGATGGAATATTATCCTGAATGATCGTTAGTTCTGTACCATCGTCCTGTGGTGAAAGTTGATAAGAGACATTAGCGTAATTTTCCGGCTCATCCTTTATTCCGGACATAGAGCTCCAGTAATTATATTTAAATAATTTAACCGGCTCTGATTTTAAAATTGTGCCTTTGTCTTCATAAGATTTACCCTCCCAGGTACCTCTGAATATTAAAGGGCTCCCGACTTTCCAGTCAGAAATAGCATCTGTTCCAAAAAAGTATTGTTTGATTAATTCAGGCTTGGTCAAAGCGTCCCAGACTTTTGAAGGTTTAGCTTTAATTTTCGTTTTAACTGTACCGATGAACTGATTTTTCATGTAGTTATTTTTTTACAATTTAACTCAGGCTTCTTCTTTTTGTTGGATTAAAGTTGTCCAGACCATGGGTTTTCTGATTGTCCTCCCACGATTGCAGGAAAAGACTAAAACTTATTAATAGCAATATAAATAACTTTTAGTGAAAAATTTGCAACCACCATAAAGCCCAAGCCATAAATTATAGTTGGACTTTATCATTTTATTCTTAATCTGAGGAGAGTTCCATGTTTCTAAGGAATAGTCACCATAGAAAGAACTCCTGATATAGGAACTTATATGTTGTTACAGTTCGTAGCTCTTTAGATGAATAATTTTTAGTTTATCTAAGAATTGCATGGCGAGAAACCCTGGATCAAATTCAAACCATTTCACTGAATTATTGGGCCTTCCCGGATTTTTGTGATGATTGTTATGGTATGATTCTCCCCAAAATATTAAATCTATCGGAATAATATTTTTTGACGTATTGTTTACTTTAAAGTTAGCATAACCGAACCTGTGTGCCCACCAATTTACTATAGCGCCCTGAATTGAACCCATGGCGAAATTCAAGGGCAGGAAAAGATACATCCACCATTCTGTGGCGAAATAAATATAAAACAGCGTATAAATTCCAAACCATAAAAATCTGGAAATCCAGGTGTGGGCAATTTTGTCAAATGCATCCCATCTTGGTAAGCCTTTTTTTAACTTCTCCTCAACTTCCACTTTTCCCGAGAAAATGTCATAATAATTATTTCTTGTTTGCCACATCATCATTAATAAGTTTGGCGAGTTTTGTGGAGAATGGGGATCTTTTGCTGTATCAGTATGAGCATGATGTAAACGATGGAGAATTCCATATGCAAAAGCGCTGATGTATGAAGACCCCTGGGCTAAATAACAACCGATGTAAAACGCTTTTTCCCATCCGCGCGACATCGTAAATATTCCATGAGCAGCATATCTGTGATGAAAGATTGATTGAAAAAACAGGGATGAATACCAATGAATCACTAATAAAAAAAATATCGCCATTGTCTTTAGTTTTAGTTGAAGGTAAATTTCAACATAGCTGCCCGATGTAAAGTACAACATTATTAGTTCTTATGGCGGGAATTAAAATGGAGGATTAAAAATATATTCCTGGATAGTGCTCCATCCGATACTCAATCGGTATAGATTCCGGGCATTTAAACTACGTTCTGTTGTTATAATAACCAACTGCTTAAGCTGTTCACTCCTTTTGTCTTAATCTAAGCGAATGTCCTTCTCTTATTATGATTGACTTCTTATGAAAATGATTTTTTTTTCATCCCGGCAGTTTTCTTTTGCCTTGTTTCATTTAGAAATGTCCGGTTTGCCTTTATAAGCCAATCCCTGCTCTCTTTTTATGGCTAAAAATGCAATCACCAAATATCATTTATGTAATTTGAAGGTTCAGATTAAGTCATTAACTTAGCTTATTCTGAAATTGCTAAATTTTATTTTCTAAATTATTTCGCTGGAAAACCAATACACAAGATATTGAATCCGATTTTAAAACCTCAATCAAAAAAATTGGAACAATTAATGCATAACTCAGTACTACTTTAAACACACAGAAATCATGAACATACTTAAACTTCTTCTTGTTTTTACCTCCTTTTTATTAATCGGCAAGGTTCAGGGCCAGAATAAAAGTGATAGCACTGGTGTAAATTATGAAAGTCAGGTAGTAAATGTGGCAGGTAATTTTAACCTGAATATTACAGCTCAGCCTGATAAATTAACTTCATTCCCACTATCAATCTGTAAGCTAAGTTACCTGAACGTAATAAATCTTGTAAGCCATAATATTACCTCCATACCTCCTGAAATTGCAGACATAAAGGAACTTGTGGTATTAAATATGCCAAACAACAAGCTTACTTCCCTGCCAAAGGAAATAGGACAGTTAACTAAGCTTAGAAATCTTAATTTGAGTAAAAACCAGTTAACCACACTTCCTGAGGAGCTTGGCAATTGCAAGAATCTGAAGACTTTGAATGTCAGTGAAAATAATATTTCACAGTCAGAAATAGATAAGATCCAGAAACTTCTTCCAAATTGTATTATTACTATTAAGTCGAAGATGGCTAAAGAAGAAGTTATTCGTCAATCCTCTTATTGATATAGAACTGTCCGTTTGCTCCACATATTATTTCATATTCCCTACCTTTTAGCAACATAAAAGATCTTGCTGCTATTCGGAGGGCTATCACAATAAGCGATATCAAACTCAGCTCCGCCATGTGTAATTTCCCCTGTATTAAACGAAAAGCCGCTTTAGAATCAAAGAAGAATACAGTAAAATCAGTCCTTTGAAACAATGAAAACTGATTCTGTAACTTTACCCGCTTGTTAATGATTATTTTTAAACCAGTCGGCTAATACTTAGTTAGTTTTATATATTAGCACAGTTTTTATGTTGATTCTTTGAATTATGAGCTTTAATATAGATCAATACCAGAATTATTTTTTTGTTGGAATCGCCGGAACAGGCATGAGTGCTATCGCACAATACCTGAAAGGCGTTGGCAAGCAGGTCTCGGGCTCTGACAGGCTCTTTAATAAAGATCATAAAATGCTGATACAGGAGCAATTTGAAAAATCTGGCATTGAATGCTTTTTTCAGGATGCTTCAGGAATCACAATGAAAACGCAGGTAGTGGTGGTATCAACTGCAATTGAAGAAACAAATATTGAATATCAGAAAGCAAAATCCGGTGGAATTCAGATCATTAAAAGATCAGAACTTCTGGCTGCAATTTCTTCTTTCAAAAAAACCATTGCCGTTGGCGGGACCTCAGGAAAGTCCACCACCACTGCAATGATCTTTCATATTCTACAGGAAAATGGATACGCTCCATCGCTCATCACCGGTGCCGGGCTTACAGAGCTTCAGAAAAAAGGCCTGCCGGGAAATGCCTGGGTGGGGGAAAGCGAATGGCTGGTCATTGAAGCGGATGAATCGGATGGCTCTATTGTGAATTATATTCCTGAGATCGGAATCGTTTTAAATATAGATCGCGACCATAAAGAATATGAAGAGCTGATGCACTTGTTCAAAACTTTCAAAGATCATACACGAGGAAAATTTATCATCAACGACGACCATGAAATGATCCGGTCAATTTCTCAGGATCAAAAAAATGATTTTGGAACCACAGCAGGCGTAGGTTTCGTCTGTGAAAATTTCAAACAGCAAGGATTCGGAATTCAATTTACGATCAATAAAATTCCTTTCAGTATTCCTGTAATAGGCAATCATAATATGGAAAACGCGACCGCGGCAGTCGCTGCTGCTGTTGCGGTAGGAATTAAAATGGAAGATGCGGCAAAAGCATTGAAAACGTACGTAGGAATTTACAGACGTACCCAGTTGGTAGGAGAAAAAAATGGAGTAACCATGATTGATGATTTTGCTCATAATCCTTCTGAGGTTGCGGCAGCTATAAAGACTTGTCAGCTGATAGGCAAAAGAGTTTTCGCATGGTTTCAGCCGCATGGCTATGGACCATTGA
>DATMOV010000176.1:0-7451 GCA_035568055.1 Cytophagaceae bacterium | reverse complement strand
CCGCAGGATTTTTCTGAAGAGATCATACTCGTCAAAGGAGCCCGCATATTTGAATTTGAAAAAATTATTCAGCGCCTGCAGCAAAAGGTACACGGAACAATTCTGGAAGTTAATCTGGATGCGCTCTCGAATAACCTTAATTTTTACAGGTCGTTTTTGAAGCCTCAGACAAAGATTATGGTGATGGTGAAAGCCTTTGCTTATGGCAGCGGAAGTTTTGAAGTAGCGAACCTGCTGCAGTTTCATCGGGTCGATTACCTGGCTGTCGCCTACGCTGATGAAGGCGTTGGCTTGCGTGAACGTGGGATCAGCTTACCTGTGATGGTGATGAATCCATCTTACCAGACTTTTGATAAAATGTTCCAGTATAACATGGAGCCTGAAATTTATAATTTCAAGATCCTGGATGAGTACCTGGACTTTCTTACGCTGCATGCCATCTCTTCTAAAGTTCATATCAAGATAGACACAGGTATGCACAGGCTGGGCTTCGAAGAAAAAGATATTCCCGGGCTGATCGCGTTATTGAAAAATAATACCAGGGTAAGAGTGGCAAGTATCTTTACCCATCTTGCCGGAGCCGATGAAGAAGTGCATAATGAGTTTACCTTAGGGCAGATCAGCAGATTCAAAAAGATCGCCGCCACTTTTGAATATAAGCTTGGCTACAAAATGATTAAACATATTTTGAATTCTGCCGGAATAGTGAGATTTCCTGATGCCCAGCTGGACATGATCAGACTGGGTATTGGATTATATGGCGTGGAAGCGACCGGGCTAAAACAGGGAAACATTGAAACGGTAGGAACTTTAAAAACTATTATCTCTCAAATTAAACAAGTGAAAGCCGGCGAGTCTGTGGGCTATAGCAGAAAAGGCAGAGCCGATAAAGATTTAAAAATCGCTACCATCGCGATCGGTTATGCCGATGGTTATGACAGACGCTTTAGCAACGGGAAAGGCAAAGTGCTCATTAATGGGAAACTTTGTCCGATTATCGGGAATGTCTGCATGGATATGAGTATGGTCGACATCACAGGAACCGAAGCCAGCGAGGGCGATGAAGTAATCGTTTTCGGCAAAGACCTCCCCATTTACAAAATTGCCGAAGAGATCGGCACGATTCCTTATGAGATTCTGACTAATGTGAGTGAGAGAGTAAAGAGGGTGTTTTATACGGAATAAGTTTTACGTTATACGTTTTAAGTCAGGCTTCAATAGCGACTTTTGTTGCTCACATCTTAAACCTTTTTAAGATCAAATTTTTTTCCCGCAGGTATTTTAAATTTTTTCGGATAATAAAGGACCTTTGCCTTATCTATAGAGAAAATATAGCCAGAACCTCACCTTAAAATTATAAATCCTGAGCGCTTTATTGTTTACTACAGGTTAACGTACTACCTTTGTTTAAAATCATTCTAAATAAGGGTGGAGAAGTCACAAAAGAGCGTTGCGGATTTAAAATTAGGAGAGAAGGGCACCATCTGTTGTTTTATGGATGAACAAATGTCTTTAAAGCTTCTTGAAATGGGTTGTCTACCAGGCTATGAAGTAAAAGTCAGCTGCAAAGCGCCACTCGGAGATCCAATCTGCATACAGGTTTCAGGCTATAATCTTTCTTTACGCCTTGACGAAGCAGCCACTATCATGCTGAAGTAATTGAATGCTGGTAAAATCAAATCCAAAAATTGCATTACTGGGTAACCCGAATTCGGGCAAGTCATCATTATTTAATCATCTCACGGGCCTCAATCAGAAGATTGGAAATTTCCCTGGTGTAACGGTAGATAAGAAAACCGGCAGCAGCAAGATCAATCAGCATATTACTGCCAGCATTATTGACCTTCCGGGAACGTATAGTTTATATCCAAAATCGCTGGATGAGCGTGTCGTATTTGATTTTCTGAATGACCCCAAAGATCCCTTTTATCCTGATCTCTTGCTGGTCATTGTTGATGTCTCAAACCTGAAAAGAAATCTCTTGCTTTTCACACAGATCAGAGACTTGGGTTTTCCTGTTATCCTCGCGCTTAATATGCTGGATGTTGCTGAGAAGGCCGGACTGAAAATAGACATTGAAGAACTTGTTAAAGATTTGAAGGTGCCGGTGGTTGCTATCAATGCCCGCA
Source organism: Cytophagaceae bacterium (assembly GCA_035568055.1). Lineage (GTDB taxonomy): Bacteria > Bacteroidota > Bacteroidia > Cytophagales > Cytophagaceae > DATMOV01. Next base: position 5,322 of record DATMOV010000176.1, on the reverse strand, counting down.
CAGGCAAAGGCGTTGATATTTTGAAAGCGGCCATCGCATGTCCTATTCACAATGCTCCTCAAAGTTATCTCAAAGCGTATGATTTCGCACCGGAGTTAATTACAGGTATCAAACATCGTTTAAAAATTACCAATGATTACAGGGCGCTCCAAATCGCGCATCAGCATCAGGAAATTGCCAGTCTTTCAACGGATGAAAAACAATATATTGATGAGCTATGCAATCAGCACGATTTCAAGAGTTCTATACTTCAGTCAAGGGAAACAATTATCAGGTACGACCTGATCAACCATATTGTAGAAGCCACGGTAGTAGATACCAAAGCGGATGAAAAAGAAAAGCTAAGCAATCGTATCGATAAAGTTCTCACACATAAAATTTTTGGTTATCTGATTTTTTTTCTGATCCTGTTCATTATGTTCCAGGCAATCTTCACCTGGGCTGCAGTACCAATGAACCTGATAGATCTTGGGATCGCGAAGCTCAATGCTTTTCTTCAGTCACATCTTCCCGCTGGTCCGCTTGTAGACCTGCTCACGCAGGGCCTGATTGCCGGGTTGGGAGGTATTCTCATCTTTGTTCCGCAGATCGCTTTGCTGTTTACTTTCATTTCAATACTGGAAGAGTCCGGATATATGTCGCGCGTCATGTTCATGATGGATAAGATCATGCGCAAATTCGGACTGAACGGAAGAAGTGTGGTGCCGTTAATCTCAGGTGTTGCCTGCGCAGTCCCTGCGATCATGTCCACCCGGAGCATTGACAGCTGGAAAGACAGGATGATCACTATTTTCGTCACACCACTCATCAGCTGTTCGGCCAGAATTCCGGTCTATACAATATTGATCGCTTTGGTGGTGCCGGAAACATATGTATGGGGGTTTCTGAATATGCAGGGACTTGTGTTAATGGGTTTTTATTTGCTTGGTTTTGTCGCGGCCATATTAACCGCGTGGGCCATGAAGATGATCATTAAAACCAAAGAGCGCAGCTACTTTATCATGGAGTTTCCTCTCTATAAAGTGCCAAGATGGAAGAATGTAATTATCACGATCATTGAAAAAGTTAAAGCCTTTGTTTTTGAAGCCGGGAAAGTGATCATCGCGATCTCCATCATTCTTTGGGTGCTGGCCTCTTATGGCCCGGGTGATGCCATGGAGGATGCACAAAAGCAGGTCATTGCCGATAGCAAATTAAGGTCCTGGAATCAGAATGAGCTGGAGAACCATGTTGCCGCGGCCAGACTTGAAAATTCTTACGCAGGACATTTTGGCCATTTTATAGAGCCTGCCATCAGGCCATTGGGCTTCGACTGGAAAATTGGTATAGCCCTGCTTACATCATTCGCGGCGAGAGAAGTTTTTATTGGAACTATGTCCACAATTTATAGTATCGGAAATGGCACTACAGATGAAAGTACAGTGAAGAACAGAATGAAGGAAGAAGTAGATCCAAAAACCGGGGCGCCTTTATATACGATGGCACTTACTTTTTCATTATTGATTTTTTATGCGTTCGCGATGCAATGTATGAGCACGCTTGCCATTGTTTATCGTGAAACCAAATCATGGAAATGGCCGGTGATGCAATTTATTTATATGACAGGACTCGCGTACGTTTCCAGCCTGATCGCGTATCAGATTTTGAAATAACGCGCTGACACTTGCCCAATGTCGTTTACTCATCCTGAATTTTAGATATTTCTTAGTGTTTTATCATAGGCCATGGTATCAAATACTCAGACAGGATTGATAATAAGGTAAAATTATTATCTTTAGTGAATTATAACCCTCTAAATAAATCAACCAACCATGAAAAAACTTTTAGTTATTATACTATTGTCTTTCATAAATGATGTAAGAGCTCAGGCAATAAAGCCAAGGGTTATTTTTGTTCCTGAGAGCAAAGTAGTGGCGGCCGGCACTAAATATAAGGGCGAAATAATCCTGACAGGCTATTGCGGAAGCAAAGCCCCTGTATTCTTTGTGAATGGAAGTCCGGTTAATGTCACGAATGGTTCAGGACATTTTGAGTTTGAGGCCGGTGAAATAAATTATGATGAAAATGGCAACGCCTATAAAAAAGTCACGGGAAAGGCTGTCATTTCCGGAAAAGACGGCAAAGACACTACTGTGATCGGATTGGATAGCTTCGCCATAGCAAGACCGGTTATCAGCACACAGAGCGCTTCCATTGCCTCGTTATACAGAAATTGTGGAAACGATTTAAATATCCAGGTTCCTGCGCTGGGACTTTCATACAACCCAAGAATTACAGCAGACGGAGCAAATATTATTCCGGGGAGCATAAAAGGCATGATTACAGTAGTGCCGGTCGCAGATAAGGTAACCCTGACAGTTTATAGCAATAATCAGCTGATCGGTTCCCAGATATATTCTGTAAGATCAGTACCCAAACCTTTGATCATACTCAAGGCGAAAAAAAATGATTTTATGCCTGATGATAAAATATCAAAAACTTTTCTGCAGGATGTTTTTATCAAAGCAATACCTGACAGAAGCTTTGAATCATTTTTGCCCAAGGATGCCAGGTATAAAGTAACAAGCTGCTTAGTCGCTGTTAAAAGAAATGGACGCGTGATCAAACAGGCAACAGTCACCGCCGAGGCGCTCCCAAAAGATTTTTTTACAAATGTTCAGGCTGGTGATGTGATAAGTATTACGACTAATTCTGTTACACGGACCAATTATCTTAATCAAACTGAATCAGTGGAAGGCTTTTCCGGCACAACATATAACCTGACTGTTAAAGAATAAATTTAACTGACTCAGTTTATCCTTTTTTCTGTCATTCATGACAGAAAATTCTCCCATTATTTTATCTTTTTTATGTGCGTCTTCGGATGGTTGATGCCGCAAAAGAAATTCAGTATTAATACGCTATGTAATTGATTTATAAGGAGAAAAAATAGGATTCTATAGATTCCTATGAGAAATTATTTTGTGAAGTAGTTTCATTTTATATTATTTTTGTGACTCTTCTTCATGCTGAATAAAGAACAATTTTTATCCTTTAAACTTTAAGAGTTATGCGTAGTGTATTTATTATTGTCTTGCTGCTGGCATCTGTCAAATCTTTTGCCCAGCCCAAAAAAATTAATGAGCTTACTATTAATGGAAGTTTTAAGTTGGACAAAGGCCATAATGGCCATAATACGATCTGCATTATTGATGCGGATAAAAATGATACTATTCAGGTATTGAGCTATAAGACTGACAAGCTTCTACAGAAAGGATTGTATTCCCTGAACTTTACAATAAATAGAAATTATTCAGTATATTTTGCTTCTGATGGTTATGAGGATATTTGGAAACCATTGAAAATATCGGTTTCAACCACACTTCCAAAGAATAAGAAATCAATTGAAAGTCAGCAGTTGAATTATAATGTAAACCTCAGTATAGGACAGAACAAAGAGTCCTTTATAAGTTATAATAAAATCGCTGAGAAATTTGAAGTCAAATTAAAATAATAATATGAAAAAAATCTTCACACTTTTATTTGCTGTATCTCTTTTTAGTTCATGTTACAGGGTTTCTCCCAATGGGGATGAAGAAAGTGTTCTGCTGATGAAGCCCCTGATCTTCGGCCACGGAGGTGTAGATGATACCCCTGTTTCTTCAGGGGCGGAATGGGTGGCAAGCACTACAGATTATGTAACATTCAAAATTACTCCTGTCACACTCACAGAGAAATTTGATGATATGATGACCGACGATAATACACCGGTTGATTTCTCGGCTTATCTCCGGCTCCAGGTTAAGAAAGGTCAGACTCCAGCTCTTTATAAAAACTTCGGCGAACTCTGGTATGAAAATAATATAGCTCCGACTTTCCGTGCCCAGGTTCGTGATAAAGCCTCCTCTCATAAAATGTTTGACCTTACCAGTAACAGAGAAATTCTGGCCAGCATTGAAACGGATCTTTTCAATAAGATCGCTGATCATATCAAGAAAATGAATATGCCTGTCACGGTGCTACAGGTTACTGTCGGAGCTGTTACTCCGCCCGCTGAAGTATTGGAAGAAACCAGAAGGACTGCCGCGCAAAATCAAAGCAAGCTTACCCAGGAGGCAAGAGCCAATGCCGAACTTGCGCGTAAACAGGCTGAGATCAATAAGGCTATTGCTGACCAGTCTTACCAGAAACAAATGAGCATGACCATGCCAGATTATTTAAAGCTCAGAGGTCTCGAAATCGAGAAAGAAAAGATCGAACTGATCAGGGACAAACAGAATGTATCAATAATCTTCGGCTCTTCGGTGCAGCCGACGTATGAAGTGAAATAAGTCAATTAATAGATTTCAAATAACTTTTAGAATGATGGCCCATTTCTAGCCTACCCCTTAAGGGGTAGGCTAGAAATGGCGGGTGAGCTCGCCCAATTTTATTTCTTCGCAGAGTCTCCTGTGAAAGGGGACACTCCATACCAATGTGCAAGTGATAAACGATTTTGTATGTTAGCAATAGTGATTCTTAACCAGGGAAATTAGATTCACATTCCTTCATGCATTTAGATAAATATTTCTGATAAACAGATAAAACATTTTGTTTGGGTTACTTTTTACATTATGATGCATAAAGAAGGAATCTATAACATCATGAAAAAAATATTAGTGTTTTCTTTATTAACGATTTTACTGCTAGCCTGTGAGAAGGAACCTGATGTTGTATTTCAAGAACTTCAACCCAACACTTCAAAAGACGAGGAAACATTCAGAAAAACTATTCAAGGTAAATACTTCAATCAAAAAGACAGTTCATTCATTCTTATCAATAAGAAGTCAATAGTGAAAATAATAACCAATAAATGGAGGTTCTCCAAATCTGATATAGACTCAAACTCGCAGATTAATATTAACGATGATAATTCAATTATTTGGGGATTGAGGCACATGTTATTCAAGATTTATATTTGGAATATCAGTAACTAAGATACCTTGTTCAATATTTCCGGAGATCTCATAGACTGAGGATCTTAAAGGGATACTATTTCTTAAATACTAGAATTGGTGAGAATGTTTATCATGTTTTCAGAATGGACCTGATAAAGAATAAATATTTAAAATTCAGTAGCATCCATCCTTCAGATTCCTTAGATAAATATCAGGTAATAGCACCCATAAACAAAATTCTCGATGATAGTGAGTGGAAGTGTAGTTAGTCGAGCCTCAAAAAGGCTTCACTCACTCATCTGGCAAAGGGTTTTAACTAAAATTAGTTAGTAAAAATCTGCAAGAAATGTGGCAAGAAGGATTAAAAACTTGCAGATTTGTGTATGCTTGCAAAACAAAAACCCAC
>DATMOV010000175.1:0-10547 GCA_035568055.1 Cytophagaceae bacterium | reverse complement strand
TTGAAATCCTTAACAATATCAAGGAAAAATACGAGGAGCACCACCATGTAAACTATACCGATGAAGCCATCGCAGCATGCGTAAAGCTGTCTGACCGATATATCAGTGACAGATTTCTTCCGGATAAAGCCATCGATGTGCTTGACGAAGCGGGGGCAAGAGTTCACATAAACAACATCCATGTACCGGGCGACATTGTGAAACTGGAAGAAGCCATTGAAAATATCAAAAAGGAAAAAAACAAAGTGGTGAAGTCTCAAAAATACGAAGAGGCTGCACAGCTAAGGGATAAAGAGAAGAAGTTACTTGAGCAGCTGGATATCGCGAAAAGCAGATGGGAAGAAGAGACTAAGAAAAAAAGATATTCAGTGAAAGAAGAGAATGTCGCCGAAGTGATTGCTATGATGACAGGTATACCTGTTAACAGAGTCGCCCAGAACGAAGGACTGAAACTTCTTGGCATGGGCGCTGAACTTAAAGCAAGGGTAATCGGACAAACCCAGGCGATTGATAAGCTCGTGAGAGCCATTCAGAGAACCAGGGTTGGTTTAAAAGATCCGAGAAAACCAATCGGTTCGTTTGTGTTCCTTGGCCCTACCGGTGTAGGAAAAACAGAGCTCGCAAAAGTGCTTGCTACTTATTTGTTCGATAAAGAAGATTCACTGGTAAGAATTGACATGAGCGAATATATGGAGAAATTCTCTGTATCACGTCTTGTGGGAGCGCCGCCAGGATATGTAGGTTACGAAGAGGGCGGACAACTTACTGAGAAAATCAGAAGAAAACCATACAGTGTGATCCTGCTTGACGAAATAGAAAAAGCACACCCTGATGTATTCAATCTGCTGCTCCAGGTATTGGACGATGGTATTTTAACAGATGGACTTGGAAGAAGGGTAGATTTCAGAAATACAATCATTATTATGACTTCGAATATCGGAGCCAGAGATTTGAAGGATTTCGGCGCAGGAGTAGGTTTTACTACTCAGGCTAAGAAAGACAATATGGACGATATGATGAAAGGCACTATTCAGAATGCATTGAGAAAAGCCTTCTCTCCGGAATTCCTGAACAGGTTGGATGACGTGATCGTTTTCAATAATCTGTTGAGAGAGGATATTCATAAAGTGATTGACATCACTCTTAAAAATGTATTTGCAAGGATACTTGCCCTGGGTTATAATGTTGAGCTTACTGAAAAAGCGAAAGACTTCCTGGCAGAAAAAGGATACGACCCATCTTACGGAGCAAGGCCCCTGAACAGGGCTATTCAGAAATATCTTGAAGACCCGGTAGCCGAGGAGATCCTGAAAGGTGAATTGCAGGCAGGGGATACCCTGGTAGGAGATCATGATGGAAAAAGCGAAGTGCTTTCACTCAAGATCAAGAAAAAAAAAGTAGAGAAAGCTCAGGATCCTGAGCAGGAAAAATAAAAAAAGGAAAATCCCGGCTTGTGACCGGGATTTTTTTATTGGTCCTTTTTTGACAATTGCTTTCTGTCAATTGTCAATTTATTTTACTTCCATAAACTGAAACCTGTTCTTGATCTTTGAATTAAAATAGTTTCCAATTGATCTTGCATTCACCAGCCGTGAAAATTCTTCTTTAGTGATGTCATAAAAAGCGTAAACTTTGCCGGTAATCCTGAATTTAACTTCCAGTATCAGCCTGGCAGAGTCGTAACCGATAGTCTTTAATATTTTTGAACTGACAGGAATTCTGTACATTTTTATTAAAGTTGCTCTATAAACAAAACATGAAAACCTTATAAACTGTTTAGAAGATTAACAATCCTTATTACAACTTTCTGAACCTATATTTTTTTAATAACTGCATTTAAAAATTCTCCTTTTGAATCTGCCTTTTCCAATTCTCTATAGTCTTTTAAGCTGACATGAGAATATTCATACAATTTCCCATCCGGAAGATATTTTAATATCAGGATTTTCTTTTGGGAATTCCATCTCCGAAATGCAGGAAGAACTTACCCTTTTCATTTTTTCTTTTCTTTCTGAACAGGATTAACAAAAGGATAAGTTCGCCTGTGATAAGCAACAGACACTTGAAAAAACAGATGGCTCATTGCTGATCATGAACTTATGGAAGGAATAGTAGATTGATATAAGAAATATAAGCAATAGAAATACTTCAAAACATACGAGATATATCATATGCGTAGATATACGAATATTTTGTTGCGGATATTGTCAGCTTGACTGATATCGAAGGTTTAAAGTAGAAAACTAATACTCAGATGGTCTTTTCTTGAAGGATTCTGTCAATTACCTATTTTAACAATTGTCAGCTTTTTACTCAGAAGCAGGCACCATCACATACTCATATTGAGCAATGATATTTCTTTTGCCAAAGCGGAGACGGTCTTTTTTAAGCTCGAAGATAGTTTCGATATCTTCGATCGAAAATCCATCATCGGTGAAGATCTGAGTACCATCCGGACTGATTCGGAAAGATAGTGTGAGTTTTCCATCTGGACGGATCCAGTCAGCTGTGCCATTTCTGTTTACACGAAGCTGCAGGTTTTCAAATCTTTTATTATTGATGACCAGTTTGCCATTCTTATAAAATTTTTGCACTTTCCATGTGTTAAATATATAGTCCTTGTTACTAATGGAAGTTTCACTCCCCGTATTGAAAGCGAAGAATAGCGTTCCTGTGATCAGGCTCATGACAAGGACAGTAGTCAGTATCACAAATCTATACCTGAAAAATTTGGATCTCTTAATTTTTTTCAGTGCCAACCCATTCATAACGCAGTAATAATAAGCAAATTATAATTTAAAATAAACTTAATCTTCAAATAGTTACAAACAGGCCTCATGTTAATAATTAAACCTGAATACTTAGATGAATACGCATTATTGGACTCCGGTGGATATAAAAAACTGGAAAAGTTTGGAAAAATAATTCTTTCTCGCCCGGAACCACAGGCTGTATGGGACACTTCCATGCCGGAAAAAGAATGGGAAAAGCTCGCTGACGCAATTTTTAAGAAGGAAGGGACCAAAGAGCAGGACAGAGGTGAATGGTATTCTAAAGAGGGCAGACCGACACAATGGTTCATGGATTATCAAGGTAAATCCATGCATCTTAAGTTCAGGTTAGGACTTTCTTCTTTTAAGCACGTTGGAATTTTTCCTGAGCAGGCTGCCAATTGGGAATATATTTACAAACAAACGAAAGCCCTTGCTAACCCCAATCCTAAAGTCTTAAATCTCTTTGCTTATACAGGAGGCGCCTCATTGGCCGCAAAAGCCGCCGGAGCGGATGTATCTCATGTGGATTCTGTGAAGCAGGTTATCAGCTGGGCTAAAGAAAATATGGAGGCATCCGGACAAAAAGACATACGTTGGATAGTAGAAGACGCGACTAAATTTGTGCAGAGAGAAGTCAGAAGAGGCAATAAATACCAGGGCATTATTCTTGATCCCCCGGCTTATGGCCGTGGAGCCAATGGGGAGAAATGGCTGATCGATGAACATCTCAATCCAATGCTGAAACTTTGTAAAGAGCTGCTGGATGAGAAAGATCATTTCTTTATTCTCAATATGTATTCCATAGGTTTCTCCGCTTTAATATTAGAAAGCCTGGTACAATCGATCTTTGGGAAAAATAAAAACGCTGAGTTCGGCGAGTTATACCTGGAAGATAAGTATGAAAAGAAATTGCCACTGGGGACTTTTTATCGTTTCGCGAGTAAGTAGTAGTTGATAGTTGTTGTTCATTTATCCACAGGAACCAACGGGAAATAAAAGATCAGCCAAAAATAAGAAACCAACAACCCACAATTAAAACGGCTGCCCAATAAACGCCGGGCTTCTCTTATTAAGTTTTAAATCCTGGAGAATGCTGGACTTGGCGCTAAGTGTAAAAAAATACGACTGGCGTAATCCGAATGGCACCACATTGAAAGACATCTGCCAGCAGTGAAGATCGCGGTTGATGGAAAACGTGGTATAGGAAAGGCCTTTATTCACAAAATCATAACCGGAGGTAAAAGCCACTTTCCATTTTTCGGAAAGCTTTACATCGCCATTGAAAGAAAGAGTTTGTGAAGTATTGGCTTTATTAAAGCCGATTCTGCTAAAATTATATACATAGTTTAAAGCCAGGTTCCATGGAATGTTAAAATCCAAATACATATTTGGATTGGCATTCATAAAATTTCTTTGCTGGGCTGAAATACCTGCCTGTGAATTATTTGTTTTTGATTTTGGATTCAAATTAAGACTTAGGTTGATATTAAAATTCTGACTTGCTTTGAATTTTGAAACGTCGAGACCTTTGTTTGTTTTTTCAAATGCATATTTATTAACGCGGGTCTGGAATTTATTGCCAAGATCAAAGGAAGCGGTTCCAATGCTATCAAGCCTGTAATAGTATGGATCATAATTTGAGCTTACATTAATACTAAGCTTAGTAAACAAGGTAGTACGCAAGCTTAGGTTAATCATGGAGAGATTGAGTGAGTCAGCCGCAAAATTATAAGCACCTGTGGCGCTCAAATTGTCTAACAGTTTTATTTTTTTGATAGGATTGGCCGTGTCTTTTCTGTTCCGCACTTTAGCTTCCAAAGTATTCTGGATTGAAAATCCAAGACTATTCACTTTACCCGCTGTCGGAGCTCCGTAGAAGAAACCATTATAGTTGGAATAGGCTGCCTGATAATCTGAAGATTTTGATGTTCGGGTTCTGGTGATATTATCGCCTGAAAGAAATTGAGTTTTTGAGAAATCCGGATGAAAGCTATGCGTTACAGTAGGAATAATGGTATGAAGAATACCCTGAAGAACCTGGCCTTTAAAAGAATATCTGCCATAAACTCTCGTAGTGATGTTGGTGGTTAGATTATAGTCTGAAGTTCTATTGAATCCGGAAGGATCTTTAACGATCAATCTATTACTTGCAGTATCAAATGTATAATTAAGCTTTCTGTCATACCAATATTCATTATATGTAAAGCTGGGGTTAAGATTAAAATATTTCAGCACTTTCATTGTGGTCGAGATTGGAATACTATGTTTGGCACCTGTCATTCCATGACCGATCGTTCTTCCAAGAGCACCAAGGAAATTAAAATTCGGATCTCGGACACCTTCAGCATTATTACCTGAAAGATTTATGGTGTCTCTGGTTCCAATAAAATTTGTAGGTACAAATCCATAATTAAAAGGCAGGTTGGTAGCAACATATTTCGAAGTGAAGTTATAAGCTACATTGATTTTCTCATACCATTTTTGTCCAGTACCAAGTTTTTTCTTGAATGGATAAATTCTGTTCATAGAGAAATTAACTTCAGGCAAGGTGAAATTCATCACCATCTGATTAGCCCTGATATTCTGATCCTGCCTTGCAGAAACAGTCAGGTTAAAAAGTGATCCGAATGTTTTAGTATATTGAACACTTGAAGTAAAAGCATTGGTTTGCAGATTGGTTGGGTTAAAAGAATTGTTGGTAAAATATTTTTGACTGCCTGCATTTACATTTGCAGTAAAGCTGCTACCGTGTTTTGGGACAGCAGCATGCTGCCATTGAATATTAAAGTCCTGGGTTTTCGGGTCTGTATCATTGAAGCTGTTTTTGATCTTACTGGTGTTGACAGATAATTTTCCGCTAAACCCATATCTTGTTTTATAATCAACGATGGCACTAGCCCTCCAGCTGCCATTTCCATAACCATCTCCCACCAGCTTAATCCCTAAATAATCATTCACGGCCCAATAGTATCCGCCCTGGGTGAGGAAAAATCCTCTTTGGGCAGTAGCCCCGAAGGTAGGGAAAATGATGCCCGATTTTTCCTTTCTTGGCATTGGAAAAAATCCTAGAAAGAAGCCCAATGGCGTAGGCACATCACTTACTACAAGATTAAACGGCCCTGAAATTACTTTATCATCAGGAATCACTTTCAGCTTTCTTGCTTTGATATAAAAATGCGGATGGCGCAGGTTGCAGGTTGTATACTGAGCGCTGTTGACAAAAAGCACATCTTCATTTTTCTTAACCGGCCCGCCCGTAATATATCCTTCACCTTGCTTGGTCACAATTCCTGAGATAAAACCTTTTTTTGATTTGAAATTATATTTAATGGAGTCAGCTTCGTAGGTATCCGTCTTCTCTGTAAACACAGGCACACCGTATCTTTTGCCCATGCTATCCACCAGAGGTTTTGCAGACATGATTGAATTATGCCAGTCTATAGAAATGAGGCCTGCTTTAAGGGAAATATCCCCGTAGTTGATCTTCGCGTCTCCATACAGATAAACAATTTTTTTTACCACATCCATTCTGATAGAATCGCGGGCTGAATATTTTATCGTGGTTTCGATATCGCCTTTTTTCTTATTGACCACGATGGTGTCAGCCTTAGGCTTAAGTGTATCTGAAGATAAAGCGGCAGCGCTGCTGTCTTTGCTGGTTTGCTGTCCGAAAGAAGAACCTACGCATGCCAGCAGAAAAAGACACAGTATGAAAGAGAAAATATGTAATACTTTTTTCAGATTTTTGATAAAAAATTCACATTTTTGCGATAAAGTTACTTCCAATAACTTGTAAAAGATATAAAATGAAAAATTTTATATTGATTTTTATCCTGTCTGCAATTATTGTGCTAAGTTCTTTTACGGGCTTGGAGCTAAAACAATATAAACTGAAAACTGTTGTAATTGATGCAGGTCATGGAGGCAAAGATCCTGGTTGTCATGGCAACCAATCACAGGAAGCAGTGGTGACATTAAAAGTTGCTTTAGCGCTTGGAAGGGTCATTAGGGAGAATTACCCGGATGTCAAAGTGATTTATACAAGGGATTCGGATAAATTTGTTGAACTGCACGACAGGGCGGGAATAGCCAATAAACATAATGCTAATCTTTTTATCTCGATCCATTGCAATTCAGGGCCCGTTTCAGTGCATGGAACTGAAACTTACACCATGGGGCTTCATACTTCCCCCGGCAACCTGGAAGTGGCAAAAAGAGAGAACGCGGTGATACTGAAAGAGAAAGATTATAAGAGCAATTATGAAGGATTTGATCCTAATTCACCAATGGCCCATATATTATTAACGAACTATCAAAATGCATATATTGAAAATAGTCTTAGATTTGCAGGTAAGGTCGAGTCGCAGTTCAGAAAAAGAGTTGGCCGTGCAAGCCGGGGAGTGAAACAGGCAGGGCTTGTTGTTTTATGGAAGTCGGCTATGCCAAGCGTACTTATTGAAATAGGATTTTTAACTAATTCGGCTGAAGAGAAATATTTAACACAAAAAGCCAATCAAAACTATATTGCTTCCGGTATTTTCCGGGCTTTTAAGGAATATAAACTTGAATTGGAATCAATGAACTAACATAGTGAAAGTAACAAGAGAAGTAAAAGTAGGATTATTAGCCCTGGTTGCAGGTGCCGTCCTCTATATTGGATTTAATTTTTTGAAAGGGGTCGAGTTTTTTTCCCCTGTAAAAAGGTATTATATCATTTATAGTAATATCGATGGTCTCTCCTCTTCAAATCCGGTAATTATGAATGGGCTTAATGTCGGCAGGGTTAATTCCATTCAGTTGCTCACCAACAGAAATTATAAAATCCTGGTAGGAATAGATGTAGATGATGAGCTTGTACTTGGCGACTCTACCATAGCGATACTTTCAAATAGCGATCTCTTAGGCGGCAAAGAAATCCTTTTGAAGCTGGGAAAAGGTTCAAACATCAAAAAGAACGGAGATACGCTCACTGGTATCGCAGATAAAAATCTTACGCAGGCACTGGCTGAAAGAGCAATGCCTATCCTTTCAAACCTTGATTCTACTGTTCTCAAAATGAACAGGGTTTTTGGAGATGAATTGGGCAACAGCATACAAAAAACCTTGCATAACTTTGAAGTGGCCTCAAATGATCTTCGGATGACAGTATCCGTCAACAAGCAAAATATCAATACCATCACATCTAACCTTGCTGATCTCTCCGCCTCACTCAAAGAAACCCAGAGCAGCCTCAAGCCATTAATGGCGCACATGAATCAGTTCGCCGATTCTTTAAATGACCTGGAATTGAAACGGGTAGTTAACAATGCAAATATCGCCATGAAAAATCTCAGCCAGATTACTGCTAAGATTAACTCAGGTGACGGAACAATGGGGGCATTATTGAATGATAAGGCGGCTTATGATAATATGAATAAATCTATGAAGGATCTCGATGCTCTTTTGATGGATTTGAAAGCTAATCCAAAGAGATATGTACATTTTTCTGTTTTCCCGGGTAAAACTAAAACTCCAAAACAGAAAAAAAATAAAAATGGCGCTCAGCCCAATACTCAGGTTCCCTAATAGTTTTCCACCATCATTTCTTAAATTTAAGGGAATTATTTTTTATCTTGAATCACTTAAACTTAATCCCGGATGAATATTGAATTCAACAAAAATGAGGACTCCTTCAAGCAGCTATGTTCGCAGCTTAAGGCAAAGCTTCAGAAAGTTTATCTGGGAGGAGGAGAGAAAAAAATTGAAGATCAGCACCAGAAAGGCAAGTTAACAGCCAGGGAAAGAATTGAAAAGCTCATCGACAAAGATTCAAGGTTTTTAGAATTCGGCACTTTTGCCGGCGATGGCATGTATAAAGAGGCAGGCGGTTGTCCTTCGGCAGGCGTCATTACAGGAATAGGGTATGTGAGCGGCAGGCAATGTGTGATCGTTGCAAACGATGCCACTGTAAAAGCGGGAGCGTGGTTTCCGATTACCGCGAAAAAGAATCTGCGTGCCCAGGAAATTAGCATGGAGAACAGGCTTCCTATTATTTATCTGGTTGACAGCGCCGGAGTTTTCCTTCCTATGCAGGATGAAGTTTTTCCTGACAAAGAACATTTCGGACGGATTTTCAGGAACAATGCGGCCATGTCATCGATGGGCATCATCCAGATTTCCGCGATCATGGGTAGCTGCGTGGCAGGCGGTGCATATCTTCCCGTCATGTCAGACGAGGCCATGATTGTAGATAAAACCGGAAGCATTTTTCTCGCCGGCTCATACCTGGTGAAAGCTGCCATCGGTGAAGATGTTGATAACGAAACTTTGGGCGGGGCAACAACGCACTGCGAAGTGTCCGGTGTCACTGATTATAAATGTAAAGATGATGCCGACTGCCTGAAAAGAATAAGAAATATTTTCGATAAGATCGGTGAATTCGAAAAAGCAGGATTCAGTAAAACTGAAGCTAAGCCTCCGAAAGAGAAACCGGAAGATATTTATGGTTTGATACCTTCAGACAGAACCAAGCCTTATGATATGATGGAGATCATCAAAAGATTGGTAGATAATTCTGAATTTGAGGCTTACAAAGACTTATATGGGCAAACGATTATATGTGGCCTGGCAAGAATTGAAGGGTGGGCAGTGGGTATTGTGGCCAATCAGCGGAAGATCGTAAAAACGAAAAAGAATGAAATGCAGATGGGAGGAGTGATATATTCCGACTCCGCTGATAAAGCGACACGTTTTATTATCAACTGCAATCAAAAGAAGATCCCCCTGATATTTCTACAGGACGTATCCGGGTTTATGGTCGGCAGCCGTTCAGAACAGGGTGGAATCATTAAAGATGGTGCCAAACTTGTAAACGCTATGGCAAATTCAGTGGTGCCGAAGTTTACCATTATCATAGGCAACTCCTATGGGGCAGGGAATTATGCCATGTGCGGCAAAGCATTTGACCCGCGCCTGATATACGCATGGCCAACTGCACAGATCGCGGTCATGAGCGGAGCCGCTGCCGCCAAAACTTTGCTTCAGATCAAAGTATCTTCTTTGCAGGCTAAAGGAGAAAAAATTGATCCGGCTACTGAGAAAAAATTGCTCGAAGAAATAACAAGCCAGTACAATGAGCAGTTATCTCCATATTATGCCGCTTCCAGAATTTGGGTGGATGGGATTATAGATCCACTGGAAACAAGAAAAGTAATTGCAATGGGCATAGAAGCAGCCAATCATGCGCCTATTACAAAGCAGTATAATGTGGGGGTGATTCAAACCTAAGTTTTAAATTGCGGGTTTTTAGGTTTTAAGTTAAAAGATATAAATTCAATGTGCAGTATAAGTTATCGGGTCCCATTCTCACGACTCAATACTCACTACTAACAATAGATGGACGATAATAAAATAAAGGCTCTTATATCCCTTCTGGATGATGAAGACACTGAAATAGTTGCTCATGTTGAGAAGGAGATCATGTCATTGGGGGAAAGTATCATTCCTTACCTGGAAACTGAATGGGAACATAATTTCAATCCGCTTGTACAAAAAAGAATTGAAGAACTCATTCATACATTGCATTTTGACCTGTTAAGGTCCAGGCTAACAAAATGGAAAGAAGATGGAGGTATAGATCTGTTGGAAGGCATGTGGCTGATCGCTACTTTTCAGTATCCCGATCTTACTTTTGCCAAGATCAAGGCTGATATCGAGCAGATCTATTACGAAACATGGCTTGAGTTGAAGAACGACCAGTTGCCTTTCGATCAGATTAAGACATTGAACAATGTG
>DATMOV010000174.1:0-5611 GCA_035568055.1 Cytophagaceae bacterium | reverse complement strand
GTAAGAAATATTTACACCTACAGCTAGCGCACTATTTGAAGGCAATGTCCAAGGAGTAGTAGTCCAGGCTAAAAAATATAGATCTTTGCTTTTTAAAGTTGGAGAAAGCACATCCACCTCTGGGTATTCTGATTCTTTCTCCAGCCTCTTTTTAAACAAAAATTCAGATTTTGCATCTAGCTTTACTTTAAACTGCGCCACTACCGTCGTGTCCTTCACATCTCTGTAACAGCCTGGTTGGTTCAATTCATGTGAACTCAAGCCTGTACCGGCAGCGGGTGAATATGGCTGGATGGTATATCCTTTGTAAAGAAGCTTTTTCTTGTAAAGCTCTTTCAGCAGATACCAGCATGATTCAATATAGTTGTTTTCAAAAGTGATGTATGGATTATCCAGGTCAACCCAATAGCCCATTTTTTCTGTCAGGTCGTCCCATTCAGATTTATAGCGCATCACTGTTTCGCGGCACTTTCTGTTATATTCTTCAACAGTAATTTTCTTGCCTATATCTTCTTTGGTGATTCCCAGTTCTTTTTCCACCTGAAGTTCAACCGGGAGACCGTGTGTGTCCCAGCCGCCTTTACGTTTTACTTGGAAACCTTTGAGCGTTTTGTAACGGCAGAAAATATCTTTCACCGTACGCGCCATGACATGGTGGATGCCTGGCGTACCATTCGCGGAGGGCGGGCCTTCATAGAAGGTAAATGCTTTCTTTCCCTCCCGGCTTGTCACTGAAGCTTCGAAGATTTTATTTTCTTTCCAGAACTCCAGCACTTCCGACCCTACCTGTGCAAGATTAATATTTTTATCTTCCTTATATTTCACTTTCAGCTTCCGTTTTGTTATTTGATCCCAGGGCGATCTTATTTACATCTATTTCCTCATCGTCTGTCTCATCATAAAATCTTTCCTTTACATCCAGGATGGCATACAAATTATGTTTGTTGCCTTTGCCAAAGGTAATCAGCAAGGCTGGCAGGATAAGAAGATTGGTAAACATTGCTACAAAAAGCGTAATGGAAGTGAGCAGGCCCAGCGCCACTGTGCCGCCAAAATCAGACCAGGCGAAGATCACAAATCCGAAGAAAAGAACAATGGAAGTATAAATCATGCTCACGCCGGCTTCTTCAAGGCTGTGTGTTA
This sequence comes from Cytophagaceae bacterium, assembly GCA_035568055.1. Classification (GTDB taxonomy): domain Bacteria; phylum Bacteroidota; class Bacteroidia; order Cytophagales; family Cytophagaceae; genus DATMOV01. The sequence continues at coordinate 4,468 of DATMOV010000174.1, read as the reverse complement.
CGGCCTGGAGAACATTACCATTGTATAATGCAAGATCCTGTTTGTATTTGCTGAGATAATGAATTGTGCTGTCAATGGAAATCCCGAAAGAAATAGAGAAGATCAAAGCAGTACTTGGCTTCAATGGTATATTAAACAGGCCCATGATACCAGCGGTAATGAGCATAGGAATAATATTGGGTACCAGTGATATCAATATAATCCGCACATTGGTAAATATGAGTGCCATCATCAGAGATATCAGTATGAATGCGAAGATAAGACTTCCGGTGAGGTCATCGATCAGGTATTTATTGCCTTTTAGAAAAAGCAAGGTTGTGCCGGTGATCTTTACTTTAAAACCGGTGTCTTTAAATATTTCGTTGATGTGTGGCTGGATTTCATGATCCACCAGATCATACATTTTATTCGTTCCAATATCAGCCACTTTACAGGTGAACCTTACCTGTTGCCCTGTAGAGTCTACAAATGACCTTACCAGTCCGTCATTCTCTTTGCCTTTGCCAAAATATCTGGCGATGAATAACATTTCGGTATTGTTAGTTGGAAGGCTATAGAACGCCGGGTCTTCATTATAAAAAGCCTGCCTGGAGCCTTTGACAATATTTAGAATAGAAAGGGGAGGGGAAACATAGCTCACAGATTTCAGGTAAGTTTCAAACTCTTCGAGCTTTTTAAGATTATTTAATTTCAGCACCGCTTTTTTCTTGCCGAGGTCTACGATAAATTCCAGCGGCATTACTCCTTCAAAATTTTTCTCGAAAAAGGCGAGGTCTGTTTTGACATTACTTCTTTCGGGGAGATCGTCCACCATATAGGACACAGCCTCTATCCTTGTGATCCCGTAAATTCCAATACCCACTGCTACAATACTGACTCCGTAAATATATGGCCTGTATCTTAATACAAGATGCTCGAGGGCGAAATTCACTTTCCTGAGAAAATTCAGATCAAGGTGCTGAAGCTGTTTGGCATTAGGCTCGGGCAAATAATAAAGGAGCGATGGAATTACCACAATCGTAATTAAGAAAGTGGCAAGGCTGATGATACCTGCCACCATACCAAATTCCTTGATCACTGAAATGTCTGTGAAGTAAAGCACAAAAAATCCGACAGCGGTATTGGCATTGGTCATGAAGGTAAGGAAACCGATCTTTTCGATAATTCTGCTTACCGCTCTGAGTTTGCTGCCATTCCTTTTAAATTCCTGGTGGTATTTGTTGAACATGTAAATACAGTTCGGAATACTTATGACGATGATCAGAGCAGGCAGAATGCCTGTAAGAAGTGTAATCTTATATCCGAAGAGAACCAGTGTTCCCATGGTCCAGAAGACCGTGACCACAATAACAAGGAAGGTGAAAAATACTGCCGCGAATGACCTGAAGAAGAAGAAAAGTATTACGGAAGTGATCACTACAGCAAGTACCAGGAAGAGCTTAAATTCTTTCTGAACTTTTCCGATCATAATTGCCCGTACATAAGGCAACCCGGCATAGTGTAATTGTATATTTGTTTCCTTTGAGAATATTTCGCAATGCTTTAATATATTATCGACTACTTCCGTTCTTCGTGAGGAGTTGAGGTAGCTTCTTTCCATGGCTACGGCAATGAGTGTGGCTTTGGTCTTTTCATTCACCAATATGCCTTCGTAAAATTTCAGCTCAGAACCTTTTTTCAGCAGGCTATCAAGTTCTTTTTGAGTAGTTGGGTTTTTCTCAAAAAGGAGTTTTGGAATGAATTTTTTTTCGACAGTATCTTTGGTAAGCCTTTTAATCGTTGGCAGAGATATTACTTCATTGATTCCCTCCACATGCGAAAGGTCAGTAGCCAGCTTGTAAAAAGCCTGGAAATTTTTCAGCTTATAAACTGATTCATCTTTAAGGCCGATGACAAGGATATTTCCATCTTCTCCAAAAGTGCTTTTGAATTTTTTAAATTCCAGCATGGAGGTATCGTTATCCGGTACCACTTTTACAAAGTCGTAGGTCATCTCAACCTCTCTTGACTTATAAGCCATGAATATGGTTATAAGTACAGTGATGCCCAGCAAGAGCAGCCTGTTTTTGATGATAAGATTAGCTATTTTTAACCACATAAAATTGTCCGACCACAAATGTAATCATTTTTAGTATTTTGAAAGCATGAAGTAAGATTTATGCAAAGATTTGATCAGCGCCTTGAATCAGGCATAACTTGGTTTTGTGCCGTCTCATTGTTAGATTACCTTTTACTTATGTTAATGAGTAGTCCGATTATTTCTAAAATCAACAAAGAATAAACTTTTCATTCCTAAGTTTGTATTTATTCAATACTGATTTAATGTACTTATTATGAAACTAAGCTTCTGGGGAGCAGCAAGACAAGTGACGGGCAGTATGTTCCTTCTAAGATTGGCTGATGGTTATACTATGCTCATCGACTGCGGAACAGATCTTGCAAACAGGCATTCAGCCGCTGAGTTTCCGTTCAATCCATCTGAAATCGACCTTGTGCTTCTTAGTCATGCCCATATAGACCACTCGGGCAACCTTCCTCTCCTTATCAATGCCGGATACCAGGGACAGATTTTATGCACTGCCGCTACTCTTGATCTTACGCAACTTTTATTGAAAGACAGCGCGGCGATTAGCACACGCAGGCTTAAAGAAAAATCTGAAAGAAGAAAAGTTTTAGAAGGAGGAGAGCCTGGAATATTTCTTGAAAAGCAGGTGGACGAGGCTGCGGAAAGTTTTGTATCAATAAACTTCAACGAAAGATTTGAAATTACAACCGGCTGCCATATAACATTTATTCCTACCGGCCATTTGCTGGGAGCTGCCAATATATTTGTCGAAGTGGAGGAAAACGGAACTAGAAAATCGCTGCTTTTTTCGGGCGACATCGGCAGAAAAAATTATCCGATTTTACAGGATCCCGCTACAGCACCTCAGGCGGATTATTTAATCTGCGAAACCACTTATGGAAACCGGGTACATCAAAATGATACTCAAAAAGCGGAAGAAATTTTAGAAAAGGTTATAATGCAGGCTTGTGTGGAAACGCCCGGAAGATTGATTATACCGGCCTTCAGTGTTGGCAGGAGCCAGTCAATACTATATACCTTAAACAAGCTTGCCAAAGCAGGCAAACTCCCCGCCTTAAAAATATTTGCCGACAGTCCCATGGCGGCAGAGAGCTCCAGGATCTATGAAAAGTATCCTTCATTGCTCAATACTGAAGCTGCTGAGATTTTCCGGAAACATGAAAGTCTTTTCGATTTTGACAACCTGGTGCATGTGGAGAACTTCAAAGAGAGCAAAATGATTTCTAATTATCATGAGCCTTGCATTATCATTTCGTCCTCTGGTATGCTCACGGGTGGAAGGATGACATACCACATCAAAAAAAACATTAATAACCCTTTCTGTACCATACTCATGGTCGGCTATTCAGCCGAAGGAACTCCCGGCCATGACCTGATGCAGGGAACACGCACTTTAAAAATTAAAGGTAAAAGTATTCCCGTTGCCGCGAATATTATCAAAACAGATGTTTTCAGCGGCCATGGCGACCTTCATGATCTCCTGGAATTTGTCAAGTCACAAAAAAAGTTAAAAAGAATATTTTTAGTTCACGGCGAAGAAGATAGCATGAAGGATTTTAAAGATACACTCGCCTCAGAAGGATTTGTCGATGTGGAGTTGCCGGAGAAGGGGCAGAGTTATATTTTTTGACCTGATTTTGTGGTCTTCTTCAGAACCAGCTATCAAGGTTTCTCTCTTCATGCTGTTGAAGCTTGTTCACTTAATTTCTATTCCATACACGCAGCTAAACTCCGCGCCTTTTTCCAGAGATAAAATCCCTGGCTTGTCTTTCAATTCACCGTTGAAATCCTTGGTATCCGCATGCCCATACCATGGCTCAATACATACAAAGGGACCAGGTTTTGACCAAATGCCTAAATAAGGGAAGCCTTTAAAATCAAATATAACTGAAGCGGAAGACGACTTACTTTTTAAGCTGACAGACGAAGATTTGAGTCCTTCAAATATTAATGCGTCTTGGGCGAATAAATGCTCGTTTAAGTCGATCTTATTATTGTTCTTCAATAGCGGTTGTGTTTGTCCGCTGAATAAGCCCTCCGAGATCAGATGTGTTTCCGCGGTTTCTTTCTGATCAAATTCCAGGAAATAATTATCGAATCTTTCCTCAGGCTCAAGCGGGCAATTAAACCCCGGATGTCCTCCTATGCTGAACCAGATCTTTTTGTCATCGGTATTCAATACTTCGTATTTTACGCCGATCTTATTTTTCAGAAGTGTATAGCTGATCTTTAGCTCAAATCTAAAAGGATAATATTTTAAAGTTTCGTCATTACTTTTTAATGAATATACCAGAGATGAGGATTCCGATTTAATAAGCTCAAAATAATTATCACGCGCGAAACCATGCTGAGGTAGCGCGAAACTTTTTCCTTCAGCTTTAA
>DATMOV010000173.1:0-2024 GCA_035568055.1 Cytophagaceae bacterium | reverse complement strand
TCAGGGATCTCCTACCTCAAATACAAATCAGGATCCATTCTTTACTTCTACAGGCAGAGCCACGGGACAGAAAAGTGCTTTGGTAACATTAATGAGCAGTTACAAGAATGAGACTACCGATAATCGGGATTATGATAATAGCGGAGGTATAGGCGGGACTGTTAATATATGGACATACACAAATTATAAAGGCTTATACAATGGTGTATTACCCGATACTGCAAAAAGATGGAATACATTTGTAGGATTGTACCTGGGAGAAAAATTGAAAAATAAAATTGCAATTACGGGTACCTGTGCATATCAAAATTCTGATTCCAGTTATACCATTGTGCATTCACCATCTCTGCCTTCTGATACGGCAACGATAAACCTAACTAATTTTAACAATATTTTAACCAGTTGTAATAACACATGTGATGAAAATGTGATCATCTGGATGAATATGATGAAGGCCAAATGCTCCATTACCTGGACAGGTTCAGATTCTATAAAAGTATGTGATTCGCTGAAAGCATATTGTAAAAGCAGGTGTGGATTTGCCGATCCCTACGCTTTCTTGATAAAGGAAGACCTCACAACTAACCACTATTTAAGCAATGCCCAGACCTTGCTGAATAGTTATTCATGCAAGCTGGATTCAATCGCCATACCGAACCCATGCGGAAGAACAGTCAATAAAAATGTTACCATGAGCATGCTTGATTCGAGAGTTCCTTTTTATTTTGATTTAATTAATGAAGTTCTCGATACATTGATCAAACACTGTCCCACTCAAAACAGTAATTGTATAACGCCATCTGCATCTTTGGTACTCGTCAGCCATTGTAATACCTATCTTAATAACCGTTCTATTTTTGATTATCCTTCCTGGGAACCTTTGGGGGTACTCCAAAAAATTTATGTTGGTGCCAATGCTACTACAGGCAGTGGTTTACTCGTTGAATTAGTGTATTCGACATTTGGAGGAGTAAATCACTTTTTATGGTTTTATGATTTTACAGATCACGAAGGGATAACCAATTCTCAAAAGATAAAGAGAATTAAGAATGTTAGGGTAGATCCCTTGCACCGGACTTCCATGCAGGCGGATGTAGAATTTTTTGATGGTACAGTGATCATATATCCACAGAACCATAATCTTACTCCTTCTAATTTAAACACCACCGCCTGGGATACTTTAATTGGATTTCCAGCAGTAAATATGAGAACGGCCACATACAGCGTTTGTGACAGTATAAGTTCAAGTTTTTCCAATACCTATTTCAGTCTCCCATTCAACCCTCGCTCTGTCAAAGACAGTTGTATTGCGGCTCAGAAAAAAGAAGCGATCAGTTTAGGTACAAAAGCCTGGAAGGATACAGTGAATAGTTATGTGAGCTCATTTCTCAGCACTCACTTTAATAAATGCGTGAATACCCCATTTGCTGAAAATTTTTACTACTCATCCAATGAACCTAAGCAATGTCATTATACTTTATATTATTATGACCAGGGAGGAAACCTTGTCCAGACAGTTCCTCCGGCAGGAGTTAATATTTTAGATGTTTCATCCCCGGCATTTGATGCTACCGGTAAGTTTACAGGAACTAACCAGCCAGTGCATAGGCTCCTGACTAAATACAAATATAACAGCCTTAATCAGCTGATCTGGCAAACAACGCCGGATGCCGGAGTTACCAATTTTTATTTTAATGATTTTGGCCAGACAAGGATTTCGCAAAACTCCTATCAGAAGTCCATTTCATCGGGCTCTGTCAATAAGTATTCTTATTCCCGCTATGATAATTTGGGAAGAGTTATCGAAGTCGGGCAGCTGGAAAATTTCCCTTATGATTCTTCGGCAATATATGGAGCTTCTTTAGCAACAGTCAAAGCCCTGCTCAACGATGCCACATTCCCTCAGTCGGGGTCATATACATTAACGCAGATCACCCAGACTTTTTATGATTCCCCTTATTCAGGTTCTTCCATTGCCCAGAGTAATTTAAGGGGAAGGGTTTCGGCAACAGTATACATGCCTA
>DATMOV010000172.1:0-3544 GCA_035568055.1 Cytophagaceae bacterium | reverse complement strand
CTGATTCCTTAATATATTTTGCCGCCAGGGCTTCGTAATTACCGCCGATTTCTCCAATCATGACGATGGCATCCGTTTCAGGATCATTCATCAGCAATTCTACCGCTTCTTTTGTTGGTGTTCCGATAATAGGGTCTCCTCCTATGCCTATCGCTGTTGATATTCCCAAGCCCGCTTTGACGATCTGATCTGCCGCTTCATAAGTAAGGGTCCCTGATTTAGAAACGATACCGATTCTTCCAGGCTTAAATACAAAACCTGGCATGATACCTACTTTAGCCTCACCCGGTGTAATAACTCCCGGACAATTAGGGCCTATCAGGGTTATGCCTTTGCCTTTCAGATATTCTTTAGCATAGATCATATCCTTTGTAGGAATTCCTTCTGTGATACAAATAATGACTTTTATTCCACCATCGGCAGCTTCCATAATGGCATCCGCAGCAAACGCCGGAGGAACAAAAATAATCGAAACATTGGCACTTGTTTTTGCCACAGCTTCCTCTACAGTATTATAAACCGGTTTTTCAAGATGTGTGGTCCCACCTTTGCCGGGAGTAACTCCGCCAACTATATTGGTTCCATATTCTATCATTTGCCCTGCATGGAACGAGCCCTCGGCTCCTGTAAATCCTTGCACCAACACTCTTGATTGTTTATTTACTAAGACACTCATGTTTCAAATTTTAGTTGATATAATACAAAAATATGATTTTTTACCTCGAATCAAAATAAAAGCCTGGTTATGTATGAAGCGAGTTTATATAGTGAGATACAATTATGGCCGTGCCAGTTATTGCCTGATCTCACGGAATTTCGGACAATTGACAAAACCAGGAATCGCATAACTAACTCTGATACTTATATAAGCATAGCTATCAAAGCCCTTCATAGTCCCTCTTTTACTTCCGGGACCATAGCCTTGCACATATTTATTATTAGCGCTGCCCACAATGGGACTATTCAGGTCAGCCTGAATATAAGCCAGATCTCTGCTACTGCCGGTAAGTGCATCTGTGCTGTCTGCCGTGCGGTTTGAAAACATGCGTGCTTTATCACTACTCAAGGTGGAAGGATCAGGATAATTTTTACTTACGTCATCCAGGTAATCTGTGAATGTGATCATGTAAGTAAGATCAACTTCCAGGTCCCACTGAATGGATAACTTATATCTTACACCAATACCTACGGGAATAGCTATCTGCCAGGCAGAATATTTTACACCTTCTGTATGCAGAGGCCTTAAGGATGTCCACTTGCCTTTATTATCTTTTGCTTTCGGGTTATGATAAAATCCTGTTAGCCCTGAAAAGAGGTATAAATTATACTCAGGCCTTTTACGATAATGATTCATATTGGGGAAAATATCATATTTAAAGATTGCTGAGAGTTGTTTAATGTCATTCCTGAAACTAAGATTGCGTATATAAGTATTTATTTTCGCCGGGGCGAGCAGATTGGAACTGGTGTAATCATCACCCATAATTCTCACCCATGCCAGTTCAGACATAAAGGAAAAACGCGGCGAAAGTCTTCGGTTTAAATGCAAACCAAAACCTGGCCTTACACATTGCAGGTCTGCTAATACATCCCCATGAAAATAAGTCGCTTTTAGACTAGCCCCAAAAGAAGTATACCTGCATTTGGGATTAAAAAACTGAGCATAAAGATTTCCTGCCAAAAAGGTATGTATAAACAAAAAAATAGCGATGATGAAGCCTTGCATTAAAAAGTATAAAGAGATTGTTAATCAGATTAATATAAATTACTTCAAAAAGGCAAACTCTTTTAAAGCTTACAAAATAAAAGGACTTCAAATATATGAAGCCCTTTTTCAAATATAACCTTCTTTATTAATTTATACCATTACATGAGCCGCCTTTTCATTGACGATGGTTTCCGCAATGTCAGTCAGCTTTTCATCGGCGCCTTTCTCTTCTGCCAAAGTCTGGACCAATAAATTGACAATCTTATCTTCCAGCCCCAACCTTTTGCCAATACTCACAAGCGTTCCATAGCTGGCTATCTCATAATGCTCAACTTTCTGTCCGGACACAATTAATCCTGCATCAAGCACTTCAGGGTCCCTAACATCACTGATCATATCCTCCGCTTCTTCTATCAGGCCTTCCATTGCCACGCATTTTTTACCTTTCGGATTAACATCAAGAATCTGCGCTATTTGTTCAAGCCTTTCTTTTTGCTTGATTGTTTCCTGAAGGTGCGCTTCAAAACTCTTTTTCAGCTGCGGTGTATTAGTTTTCTTCGCCATCTTTGGCAAAGCCTTCACCAACTGCGTCTCTGCACTATAAACGTTTTTGAGCAAATCGACGAAAAGATCATTCAATGTTTTAACTTTCATATTCAATTTATTTTGTTACTCTTATATAACCTGTGAAATGAAAGGAATTGTTCAGTAGAGGATAGACTACCTGTTAGTCAATTGCTTATAGTCAACAGACGATAGTCTATAGTCCACAGCAAAATAAACGTTATTGCTTCTATGGACTGTGGTCTAATTCATTAATACCCATACTTCTCTTCCCACAACTTTTTCAAGCGTTGGCGGAGTTCATTTTCTCTTGCATTATTTCCAGGTTCATAAAGAGTGGTTCCGCTTATCTCCGAAGGAAGGTATTCCTGTTTTTCAAAGTTGTTTTCGTAATCGTGGGAATATTTATATTCCTTTCCATACCCGATGTCTTTCATCAGTTTGGTGGGGGCATTTCGTATATGAATGGGAACGGGAAGATCTCCGTGTTTACGTACCAGATTCTGTGCCTCGCGGATGGCTATATAAGATGCATTACTTTTAGGCGAAGCGGCAAGATATGCGGTACATTGCGACAAAATAATATCCGATTCCGGATAGCCTATCATCTTTACTGCCTGAAAACAATTGGTAGCCATCACCAATGCGGTTGGGTTTGCATTTCCGATATCTTCCGAAGCAAGTATTACCAGCCTTCTGGCTATAAATGCGACATCCTCTCCTCCTTCAATCATACGGGCCAGCCAGTAGATCGCGCCGTTAGGATCGCTGCCTCTGACTGATTTGATAAAAGCCGAGATCACATCATAATGCATCTCTCGTTTTTTATCATACATAGCTACTCGGCGCTGAGCCACTTCCATCACGGCTTCATCGGTGATCACTATATCTTTTTTATTGGTAGAGCTAACGACAAGGTCAAGGAGGTTAAGCAACTTCCTGGCATCACCTCCCGAAATATTTAAAAGAGCTTCATGCTCCTTCATCTCAATATTTTTTTCTTTCAGCTCAGCGTCATTTTTTATAGCAAAGTCAATCAATTGAATCAAGTCTTCTTTTTCGAGAGCCTTCAACACATATACCTGGCAACGCGATAACAAAGCTGAGATCACTTCAAAGGATGGATTTTCAGTGGTCGCTCCAATCAATGTAATCGTTCCTTTCTCCACAGCTCCCAACAAAGCATCCTGTTGTGACTTGCTGAAGCGATGAATCTCATCTATAAACAGAATAGTCTTGTTGCTTCCTTTTGCTCTCTCAATCACTTCCCTT
>DATMOV010000171.1:0-3222 GCA_035568055.1 Cytophagaceae bacterium | reverse complement strand
AATTGAAAGGCTCTGTCACTGGAAACTATCTTTAGTTCATGATTTTTGAGAAGATGCTCAATAACGACCCTGCTGCGTGTCGCATGTCCCATTCCTTCTCCGGGAACACCGTATAAAATTTTCATATTTTAAAATATCTTCAGATAAATGAATGAGAATGTTCGAATGGCGCGTCATTATAATGACGTGCCCGTGGGTTTAACTCAAAATTAAAAACTTAAAATTCCTAAAACTGTCTTCCCACAATATCATTTATAAAAAATTCCACCCGTCCGCGATCCTGCATGGTCACATATACTGTCTTCCCGTCTGCGCCTCCAAATGCGACATTGGTGGGAAGCTTTCCTTTCAGAATAATTTCCCTGATCACTTTACCTTCGGGAGAAACTACCACCACTGTTCCTTTCCCATATCTTGCTATGTATAAATTTCCTTTTTCATCGGTCCTCATGCCATCCATTCCAAAATCATCGAACTTAATCAGTACCCTCTTATTACTGATATTTCCATTCTTATCAAGATCATATACCCATACATTTCTCTGGATACTTTCGTTAACATACAAGCGCGAATTATCCGGACTTACCTCTATACCATTGGTAGTTCCCATTCCGGATTCAAGCAAAGTCATCTTTCCATTGGTATCGACACGCCACAAATTACCGGTGGATTTTGCCCAGTTGGGATCCGAAGCAAAGACAATGTCATTGTCCATAATGGCAACATCATTAGGCTGATTCATACTATCACTATGCGCATAAACAGAAATTTTCTTTGTGCCGGGATCTATTATCAGCACATTATGCTTTGTATAATCCGCAATCAGCATCATTCCTTTTTTATTAAATATGATCCCATTGCCAATACTGCTGTCAGGCAATTCAACAAAGAGCTTAGCAGCGCCACTACTGTCCGCTACCGCGATATTCCCATCCTTTCCAATATTTACTGCATAGAGCAAACCCTTATAATAACACGGACCTTCTATCCCATTGGTGAAAACAGAATCTGTAAGGTCTCCGGCTTTCCATAATTCTTTGCTTTTTTCAAGTCCGGATTTATTTTCTTTTCCACATGCGAAGGCCATCATAAGCCCTAAAAAAATTAAATGTCTCATCGTACATTTTTTTGAATTCTGAAATATAATCAGATAAACATAATCCGGTTAGTTTTAAGAAAAGAATAATTCTATCTAAGTATACCTGTATAGTCAGTCAAAGCATTATAAAAAAATTGTCACCCCCATTTTATATTTCATTTCTACTTTCCCCGCTTTTGGCTAACTTACGATCATCAATAACTAATTAATACTCTAAAACTCCGGAATAAATATGAAAACCTCTTTAAGCCGTTTCAGAATAATAGGTATTGCTGAAGGAATTTCTTTTCTGGTATTGCTAATAATCGCCATGCCTCTTAAATACTATGCCGGTTTACCAATGGCTGTTAAATACACAGGCTGGATTCACGGCTTGTTATTCATCCTATATGTCGTGGCCCTTGTGCAGGTGAGTTTTTCCAGAAAATGGCCATTGCTGAAAATAGTTATCGCATTTATAGCTTCGTTAATCCCATTTGGCACTATTATTTTAGACTCTCGCTTAAAAAAGGAAGAGCAGGCCTTAACTGAGGTAGGCACGATCTGATTTCTTACAGCTTAAAAAAATCTGTGCCTAAGATTAATTTGGTATAACTTACTTATTTCGATTTATCTTTTCCTTTGCCGTTATTTCCATTGCCCTGATTCTTTTCTTTCATTTTATTGTTTTTGCATTGTCTTTTAATGAATGGAATTCGGGTGATCCTGGCTTAATTCCCATCTATTTTGCAATAACACCCCAGCTTCTGTTTTTTTGAAATGATTGTGTAACTTGCCCTGGTGTTTTTCCTATTTGCTGTCTGATCTGCAGTCAAAATCAGCAATATTTTTTAATACTTTTAGTGTTTATTTTTTAATTTAAGAATACCAAGAACAAATTCCATGAAAACAGGTTGAATTAATAAATATTCATAAGTTGGAAATATGGAAAATCAAATCACAATCACAAAAGAAACGGAATTAAAACCTTCAGATATTATAAGCAGTCCACAAGGAAAAGTTTACAGGATTGATACCTATCTGGGAAACAAAGACACATTTAAAGTTTATCCCTGGCCTAAAAAATCAAATAAGGATGATTTTTATATCGTACTAAAAAAGGAAAATCTGATTACTAAAAAATGGGTAAAACAATCTAAGAGTGATTTAATAGCAAATAATACTGAAGAGAACACAGAGATATTAGATGACAGTCAAAATCTTTTCATTAAAGAAGGCAGGCAAAATGAGAAAGAAAATTATTGATTAATGCATTCTCGCGCCCGGGTCAAAGCTTTTAATGATAAGTGCTTCTTCGTGTAGCATTTCATCAAGCCGTTGTTTCACCTCTTCTTCAGGCATGTATTCTTTTGCAAGATCCACGAAAGTAACATAGTGCGCCGCCTCAGAGATCATGAGCTCGTGATAGAATAGTTTGAGTTCCTCATCAGCTATATTCTCTGATAATATTTTAAACCGCTCACAGCTTCTGGCTTCAATGAGCGCGCTGATTAACAATTTGTCCATCAGCTGTCTTTCAATCTTATCTCCTTTTCTTTCCAGCTTAAAAAGCGCGACTACGTATTGATCAATTCTTTTTCTGCCTAATTTAAATCCTCTCTTTTGCATCTCTTTAAGAACCATGCGAAAATGTGTCCACTCTTCGGCGACAATAGGCATAATTGTTTCCACCAGTTTTTCTCTTTCCGGAAATTGTATAATGAGAGAAATACCTGTGGAGGCCGCTTTCTGTTCGCAGTAAGCATGATCTACAAGGATGTCTTCAATATTCTTTTCCGCGATATTCACCCAGCGGGGATCTGTCGGAAGTTTCAAACCAAGCATCATGAATTAAACATTTTCATTATAAAGAATTTTTAATATAATAAGAACCACTGAGACACAGAGTACACAAAGAAATACAGAGATGATCACTCAATAATATATAAATGCAAATATTTATTAAAGAACAATTAGTCTCACTTGTCACAGAAGAGTTTGCATTTACCCAACGGAATTATTTTTTTGTACAACACTGTGTTCTCTATGGTGAATAGCTATCAAATAATAAACATTAATCAAAGAACATCCATTTTATACCCAACTCCACCGTTCTCGGCATTCCTGAATAATAGGGAGTGATG
>DATMOV010000170.1:0-3501 GCA_035568055.1 Cytophagaceae bacterium | reverse complement strand
TTTCCGCCTCTTATTCCCCCGCAAATCCGGCCGGTAAAATATATAACCTTTCTAAGTTTATCCTGTTAATAACCAAGAATTTCGCGTATCTTATATGTTACTTTTTGTGATTAAAGGGTATTAAGGTATAAACCATAGCTCTGCTCAATTATGCAGGGTACGTAAAAATGCGATACATCCGGTTTAATAATATTGGAAAGTGTTTTATAATATCCGAACTCTTGCTTGTTTTAGCAGGATCTTCAGCCTTTGCCCAGGCGGCTAATAATGACTGTAATCTACCCGTTGATATTTCGGATCAATTATGGCATGACGGTGATAATACTTTAGGTAATTATGATTGTGCATCAGATATCAATAGCACAAACTGCAATACTCCATACCAGACCACAAATATGTGCTGCGGATTTGATGGAACAGAAAGTTCGATATGGTATACCTTCACCATTCCAACTGACAATACTATCTATATTGATTTCCAGAATATAGCGTGCAGCCCCGTCTCCTTTTTTGGCATAACTACCGCATTGCAGGGGTTTATATTAACGGCCCCTGACTGTATTAGCGCTGATATTTCAGTAATAAAGGCTTGCTTCAATGCCAGCACTGCCAACAATGTGAATGGGCAGATGAGCATTAACGCAATTGGCGGCCAGTTATACCGCATCATGATCGATACAAAAAAGAATGCTTTCACATCATGCGGGTCAGGCTGCGTTAAAGCAAACAATTGCCATTCTAATTGTACATGGCAGATAAGGTTAAGGACAAATGTTGCCACTAAAATAAAAGATTTCACTGTCAGCAAAAATGAAAATGTAGTAAGCTGCGACTGGTATTATGATTTTCAGGAAAACTATTCTCATTTTAAAATAGAAAGAAAAAATATGGCAGATAGCTCTTTGGTCATTGTTGATGAAGGTACAGTAGAAAACTTTGAGCACGAAGGTTTTCTGTTTCACTACAAAGATTATTCAGTGACAGAGAACGGGCAATATGTTTACACACTTTATGGAAGGACTGATGCTGAAAATTATAAGGCAGTAGCTGCCAGAATAGTTTATATTCAGGATATACAGAACCTGAAGGCATTTATTGTTCCCAATCCTGCTGATGAGCAGATAAAAATTATGTTGACAAATAGCGGTAATTCAGGGGCGTTGTGTGAGATTTATTCCTCTTTTGGAGAAAAAGTGAATATCACATACATTGCGGCTGGAAGTAAATATGTGATGGTTGATACTTCCATCTATCCTCCCGGAATTTATTTTGTAAAGATCATCCTTGGAAATAAAATCATTATTAAAAAATTGATACTTCAATAAATAACAGGTGAAAAAGATACACTATATAGCAATACTGCCGGCGTTATGCATATTTTCCTGTAAAAAACTTTTGGAAAAGCCCAGTTGGAACACGCATGTCAGCGCGCCCCTTATCAGCTCTAAGCTTAGCTTGTCAAATATTATCAAAGGCGGCGCTTTCCATAAAAATGCAGATAGCTCAGTGACCATCGTAGAAAACAAACTGCTATATTCTTTTGGGCTTGATTCTATAGTGAAGCTGAACGTTAATCCATATACAAAAAGTGTAAAGCTCAGCTCCCTGAAATTAGATTCCCAGGTGATAACCCGGAATATTTCGTTGGGAGAGATCGCAAACCAACTTATTGCAAGTGGTGGTACAAATGCTTTCATCGGTGCCACGATCAATAGCAATAATCAAAAAACTACCACCGTTCCTTCTTTCTCAGGAATCAGTGCTGGTCCATTTCCAATAGATATAAGTTCCTATTTCCAGACAGCCACCATGCTTACCGGCACTATGTCGGTAATTATAACAAATAACCTGCCTCTTACAATTTCATCGCTTGATTATGATATTAAAAACCATACAGCAGGAACCATAGTATTTGCTGGTGTTCTCAGTAATTTAATGCCAAGCACATCTCAAACAGACTCTGTAAACCTGGCAGGAAAAACTGTTGAAGGAAAGCTTGATACAAAAATCAATAATATGGGTGTAAATGGAGGTACTGTTTTTATTGATACCAGTAAAGCGATCCAGGTTAAGATAAAAATCTCTAATATTACTGTGAGCTCGGCAACAGCGGTATTCCCAACCCAGGATGTCATCCATGACTCCAGCCGTGTACCATTGGTGGGCATGAAGGATGTGGAGCTTATCTCTGCTAAACTTAAAGCCGGAATTGTGACGATAGATGCTTATAGCACAGCTTCCGATACCATTTTCTTCACGTATGGAATTCCCAGCGCTAAAAAAAATGGCCAGGCATTTGTGACGGATACGAAAGTTCCCCCGGCTAAAGGTGGAGTGTCTTCGCACGTCACTTTCAACTATGACTTCTCAGGATATGACCTCAACCTTCAGGGATACAATAATGACACGGTTAATACACTCTATAATACCATACGTGGAAAAATTAAATACACCGGAAAGCTGGAATCTTTCTCTTTGCAGGACAGCGTGCATGTGGTGGTAAGCTTTAACAATATTCGGCCGTCTTATGTGAAAGGTTTTCTCGGACAGGATACCGTGAATATCGGCCCATCCTCAGTCTCTCTGGATGTTTTTAAAAATATAGTGAGCGGAACGCTGAACTTTGAAAAAATAAAAGCTTCTTTGGTTGTCAGAAATGGCGTGGGAGTGGATGGGGCAATAAAAATCAACAGCATTACCGCTACAAATACAAAAACAGGTATTTCTCAGACTTTAAATGGTCCTGTGGTCGGAGTTTCTAACCCAATTGCCCGCGCCACCGATATTCCCGCTATGCAGACGGCCCTTCCCTCGGTAGATACGATCGATCTTGGTACCGGAACAAATATGACCAGCCTTCTGGCAATACTTCCGGATAAGATTACTTATCAGGCTAAGGTAAATTACAACCCGGCAGGAAAACCTGCTTCGTATAGCAGCTATCAGGATTTTGCTTATTCAAGCGTTACATTGGAGCCATACCTGGAACTGGAATTGCCTCTTTCTCTCATTGCTTCAGATCTTGTTCTCTCTGATACGGTTAATTTTAATGGGAAAGATAAGGAGTCAGCCATTAAGAATGGTGATTTTAGTATTCTTGTTGAAAATGGGTTTCCCCTCAATGCTGATCTTAAATTATATTTCATAAGTTCTGCCGGCACTGTGCTTGATTCTATAGTTTCCCCGAATAGCATTAAGGCCGCTCCAATAGTGGGTGGGCCACGAGTCACTGGCAGCGCGTACTCCAAAATTCCTTTTCACCTGGATCAGTCTAAGCTGAACAATATGGCGCATGCCTATAAAATAGTTTTTAGAGTTAAATTTTCCACGGTATCATTGCCAGGTAATTATGTTAAGATATATTCCGACTATTCGATAGATTTTAAATTAGTAGGGGGCTTTGATTATCTGGTGAAATAAAAATAACAAATGAAATTCTTTTTCTTTCTCTTTTTTATCATTGCAGGGATGATGCCTGCTTTCGCGCAGTTTGAAATTGAT
>DATMOV010000169.1:0-2671 GCA_035568055.1 Cytophagaceae bacterium | reverse complement strand
CCGGAGATCTTCCATGCCACCAAAAGGATCCAGGAGATCGCCATAGCTTTTCTTATTGAGGCTAAGAGCCATAGCATTGATCGTGAAGTCCCTTCTATTTTGGTCATCTTCCAGTGTGCCATCTTCAACAATAGGCTTCCGTGAATCTCTATTATATGATTCTTTTCTGGCACCAACAAATTCAATTTCCCAGTCATCAAAACGCAGCATAGCAGTGCCAAAATTTTTAAAGGTCGTTACCTGAACATCTTTATGAATATTTTTTGCCACTCTCTCAGCCAGGCTTATCCCGCTACCTACGCATACAATATCTATGTCTTTGGAATTCCTTTCTAACATAAGATCGCGTACAAAGCCTCCGATAACATACGACTCAATATTCAGTTCCGCAGAGCTTTGTGCGATAATCTCAAATACTTTATTGGAATTCAAAGTTCCGGCAAAATTCATGATGAGTGCCTGATTATTTTCTGATAAATTTTATTTCTCCATTCAGCTCCAGCTTAATGATGGTCGAAGGTTTAGAGCCGGAAACTTTCTGCTGCCTCCAATTTACCACATAATCTACATGGCTCAAAATTGCAGAATTGATTTGAGCAAATCCCGCAGGAGCAGGATCGCCACTTAAGTTTGCAGAAGTAGAAACGATGGCCTTGCGGAATTTTGAAATAAGCTTCCTGCAAAATTCATCACGTACCAACCTTACCGCGATAGAGCCATCCTCACCCAGCAATTCAGGGGCAACATTTTTGCCCTGGGGATAAATAACTGTAAGAGGCTCTTCCGCAAAATCTACCAGGTCCCATGCGATTTCAGGAATCTTCTGTACATAATCGTAGAGCTGCCCGATCTCAGAGATCAGCACGATCATGGCTTTATGATCAGGCCTTTTCTTAATTTCAAATATCTTCTTTATCGCTGATGCATCAGAAGCATCGCAACCGAGGCCCCAGACAGTATCTGTGGGATAAAGAATGACACCGCCATTTTTTAAAATTTCAATAGCTTTATTAATTTCCGACTGCATTTATATTAATTCAAACATACTAAGTTCTGAATTTTTCACTTCATTACTTATATCTTTCAGGGATTAATATTATATTTATTGATATACTGATCATGATTTCTCATGGCGATCATTGCAAATTCCCTGGTCCAAAATATTCGGTGCACACATCCAATACTGTGGATCCTGCAGATCGGAGTGCTTACGAAGTAATCATGATGAGAATAAAGGAAGAAAGAGCCTGGAAAATCAGGTATAATATTCAAGAGCTGGAATAATGAAATACCTGATTATTCTTATTTCTATATATCTTGTATGCATTTCATGTAAAAAGTCTGAGCCAAAGATCTGCCTACGGCCATTTTCAGGGATAAGCAAAAAGGAAGTGATCGAAGTAAAAAAATCCCTGGAGGCATATTACCATTATCCTGTCACCATTTTAAAAAAGCAAGCTCTTCCAAAGTCCGCGCTTTATGAGCCATTCAACAGGTATATGGCAGATAGCTTGCTTATATATCTTAAACTCGGCAAGCCTCATGAATTTGACAAGATTATTGGCTTAACTGATTATGATATATCAACCAATAAAAACAACAACCCACATTATGGAATTTTCGGATTAGCTTTCATTGGAGGTGAAAGTTGCGTGGTGTCTTCTTTCAGGCTTAATAAACTGAGCACCTTATTTGATATGCGACTTTCTAAATTGGCAGTTCACGAAATTGGACATACGCTGGGTTTAGATCATTGCGCAAGCTCTGAAAAATGCTTTATGACCTCTGCTAAAGGAAAATTAAAAAACATTGATCAGGAAGAATTAAAATTGTGTGATAATTGCCGGGAAATAATAGGATTAAAGCAATAGTTATAAGTTATTCTTTCTTAGTTTTGAATCTAACAAGGATTTTTTTTTCAACACCTAAATATATTCCATTTTATTCCTGTAACTTTGTTCCCCATAAGTACATGAATTAATATTCCTTATGGCCTCCGCTAAATATATTTTTGTAACAGGTGGTGTTACATCTTCACTTGGAAAAGGAATTATTTCCGCATCATTAGCTAAATTACTGCAAGCCAGAGGGCTTTCCGTTACCATTCAAAAATTCGATCCCTACATCAATATAGATCCAGGTACGCTTAATCCTTATGAGCATGGAGAATGTTATGTTACGGATGATGGAGCTGAAACAGATCTTGACCTTGGCCATTATGAACGTTTCTTAAATATTCCGACCTCACAGGCCAATAATGTAACTACCGGAAAGATCTATCATACAGTAATTTCCAAGGAAAGAGAAGGTGCTTTTCTGGGCAAAACAGTTCAGGTAGTACCACACATTACAGACGAAATTAAAAGAAATATTCAGCTGCTTGGAGAAACCGGTGAATACGATATTGTTATCACCGAAGTGGGAGGATGCGTCGGCGATATTGAATCCCTGCCATTTCTTGAAGCCATCAGGCAGTTACGATGGGAACTGGGACCTCATGACATCTGCTTTATACATCTTACACTTATTCCTTTTATAAAAACTGCCGGCGAACTGAAAACCAAGCCTACACAACACTCTGTAAGGCAACTTTCTGAAGCGGGAATCCAGCCCGATATTCTCGTCTGCAGAACTGAATATCCTTTACCTCCCGACATCAGAAAAAAAGTAG
>DATMOV010000168.1:0-2298 GCA_035568055.1 Cytophagaceae bacterium | reverse complement strand
TTTCAGGACTCAGCACTATTGATTTCGCAGTAAAGCCAATATCCGCTGTCTTAGAATTAATGTACTGATTTACCTGTGATATGCTTTCACCATATACAAGTTTGGGTTCCGCTTTATCATAAAGTTTATAGTGGTTCATCACATCAATAGCGGCTTGCCCATAGGGAGCCACTTTAGGATTGGCAATAGCGATCACTTTCACTTCAGGCAAGAGGAGAACATTCATATTCAACAGGTCAATATCTTTAAGTGTCCATAAAACCAGACTTCCATAAGCGTATATCTTAGGTTCTGACAAAGTCAAACCTTCTTTGTACAAAGTTTGCGGATACTCCATGTCCGCTGAAAGAAAGATGTCAAAAGGAGCGCCTTCTCTTATCTGGGCTGTTAGTTTGCCAGATGAACCAATGATCAGCTCAATATCTTTTCCTGTTTCCTTTTCATACTGTTTCTCAATTTCCTTCATGGGATATTGAGCATTGGCAGCTACCGCTATGGTAACTTTATTTTCTTGAAATTTACTGCCTGTTAAAAGAAAAAAGATTGAGAGAACTAATAGTAATTTTTTCATGATTGTTTTCTTATTAGTTAAGATTTAATGATGTTATTTAAAATGTGTATTGAAAACCAGTCGCTAAATAAGAAAAATCAGGGGCAGTTGTTTTGTCTTTTTTCTTACCCCAGACATAATGCAGATTTAACTTTAATTTATCTTTATTAATCAGATAATTGATTCCTGCATCATAAACCTGCTGATCAGTAGCTCCCGTAAATGAATTAATAAAAGGTTTTGCTCCGAAATCATAAGCTATCTGCCCGGAATACATAATAGTTGTCTGAATGATGCGTCCGCTTTTCTGAATGAAATTATAACCTGCCTTGAATGAATAAACTTTGTCTGTGGTCTTTTTTGTGCTTTCCGATGGAATTATAAAAGAATTCCGGTATAACCAGTCGTATTCTGCTACAAAATCCCAATGACCATAATTGGCAAGTAAGTCTACTCCGTAGAAATTATTCTGTTTGAATATCTCTGTTTCTCCCTGGTAACTGGCATTCGCAGCGATAGTGATTCCTTTCCTTTGTCCATAATAAGACTGCACATAGCTTAACTTATATTTATCCATTTCAGGATCACCAATAGTAAAGGCAGCTCTGGAAGTAATCATGGGAAACCATCGTGATCCTGTCCCTACAATACTGGTACTTGTCATATCGAAGACACCTACGTTATAATTAAAGCTCCATCCCATTCCCCTATGAAAACCTCCAAGGTTCAACCCCGTTTCTCTTCCGGTATTTCTTCCAATAATATGAGTTCTTGGCTGAAAATTGGGCAAGGATTTTTCTAAAGAGATAACATTGAATGCGCTCGAAATATTTTCTCTTCCAACCTGTGGCCTGAAATATCCGGCAGTCAGATTGAGCATCGGTTTAGGGCTCCATGTCCACATAGCATCCCACAAATAAAAATCATGGTTATCCCCATCATTAGGAATGCCGTTCCCTGCTGTATATTTATCTCTCCCAATTCCATCATAAGCAAAGACAACATAAAAGCTCAGATCTTTTCTAAGCTTACCTTTCACCCCAAGCCTGCCTCGTCTTATATATAGATCATTCCGGTTCTGATTTGGAGTGTTTCCTGCATTCTGAAAAGTATTTACATCCCAGAGTTGCAACTGCTGTATAATTTCAATATCCTTTATTTCAGGGAATGGAGACTTAATTTCTTTTAGTTTGCTTGCAATATAAGAACTGTCCTGCTTATCTGGATTCTGAGCTTTAAGTGATTGCGCTAATGTAAGTAAGATGCTAAAAAATAAAATGTATTGTTTTGTCATGTTTATAATATTTAATAAAAGTTATTTATTTTCATTATTCCTTAAAAGGAATAACGGTTGTTAAAAAAATTAAAGTTTAAATTTGATGCTTTGTGCAAGTAAAAATTTTTTGAAAGCAAGATTCAATTTTGTGAATTCAGCAATAGCTTTCTCTCCTGCTTCAGTGAGTGTTGCTCCGCCTCCGCCTTTACCGCCAGTCTTAGAAAATACCAGAGGTTTCTTTGATTTCAAGTTCATAGATTCAATTAGTTCCCAGGCTTGTCTATAAGACATTTTCATTTCTTTTGCAGCTTTAGTAATAGAGCCCGATTCTTTGATTTTCATAAGTAGTTCAATTCTCCCAACTCCTAGAAAAGCCCCTTTCTCCGTTTCTACCCAGATTCTGCCTCTTATTTTATATTTGAATGTGTTCGTAACTTTACTCATATGTTATTCTTTTATAAGCATAACCAAA
>DATMOV010000167.1:0-3737 GCA_035568055.1 Cytophagaceae bacterium | reverse complement strand
TGAGTGCTCCCAGGGTTACTCCCTGATATAGCTTCACATGTTTTCCGATAACAGCGGTTTCTCCAATAGTAATACCTGTGCCATGGTCAATGAACATATATGTTCCAACCCTGGCTCCAGGATGAATATCAATACCCGTTTTAGAATGAGCATATTCAGTCAATGCTCGTGGCAGTAAAGGTATGTTCAGGTTATGCAGCACATGGGCCATTCTGTAAAATGCCATGGAATAAAATCCGGGATAAGCCCTGATCACTTCATACTCAGACTTAGCTGCGGGATCTCCTTTCACAATAGCTTCAAGATCCGTATTGAGCTCATCATATACATCGGGTAATTTATTCATGAAGGCTGCCGCGAGCTCATTCGCTTTGCCCGGAAGGTGTTGCTGCATGGTTATAAGTATATTGCAAAGCTCTGTCTCGAACATTTCAAAAGCGGCGTTGAGGTCTTGAGCAGATTTAAAATGTTTCCTTGCCTGTTCAGGAAAAAGTGTAAGCATAATTTTTGTTACCAATTTGTAAACCGAAGAGGTAGGAGGAAAGCTCTCAGTCTGCAGATGTTTGGTATAAAGCCTTTCGATAAATTCTTTCTTCATAAAATTAAATAAGGAAGCAAATATAATAACTTTCCGAAGGCAATTATGAATATTTATTCTACCGTTTTGATCTGATGACAATTAGCTTTATTTTTAACTTATATAAATTTCTTTATGGTTAAATATTTACCTGTCATTCTTTTTCTGATTGTTATGGCAAATTGCGGTCGTCCTGAGCGGAAATTAACAAACATTAAAAAAAAATCTGCCGACACTTTAGTGATTGTTCAGCAAACCGGGGATGACGTGGCTATGCATGAGAACCGCTTTGATGTAGAAAAAATTTCGGGTAAATCAAAAGAAGAAATAGCACAATACCTTGGAGAGCCTTCTTCACAAGAGAAAGTTACTGTAAAGGGAGATATATCCAATTGCGACAAAGTCAGCTATGTCGATGGTCTGGTCGAGGTGATTTTTATTAAAGACAAAGCTGACTGGATCAAAATCAATGATGACCCTGAAATGGTTTTGATTCCATCAAAGAACAATTATGTTTCTGTGGAGAAATTTCCGGATTACATATTCGTGAAAACCTTCACTAAATAGTTTTCTTACTGGTTTACAGCACTTTTTGCATAAAGCATATCCATTAGCTTATCTTTTTCCAAAGGTTTATTAAGAAAAAGAGAATAGCCTTTTTGATTCAGTATCTGTATATCTGATTTTGCAAATAATGTACTTAACATGATCACCTTGCTTTCTGCGGATGTCGCCTCTTCTTTCATTTCCTCAAATTTTTCAAGAAATTCAAATCCATCCATCACTGGCATAAGCACATCGAGAATGATCAGTTCCGGTATACAACCATGTTGTGATTTAAAATCTCTGATAAATTGAAGTGCCTCCTCTCCGTTTCTGGAGATCACAATTTCGTGGCTGATCTCCATTTTTGAAAGAATGACAAAGTTGATGAAATTAGTAACTGGATCATCATCCACAAGCATAATGCAATTGTATTTTTCCATATATAGCTGGTATGTAAAAATTTATAAGGCTTGCAATATATGGATGGTAAATTAAAAAACAAATACAAATTCCTGATTTTTAAATGTTTGAACTTGTAATATTGAATATATAAAAAAATTGGGGTACGTAACCCCAATTTTCAATTGCTGCTTTTATTGTTTTGGTTATCAATTTTTCCTATTATCTCCCATTATCCATGATGCTTGATCACATGATGCTTGATCATTTTCCCTTCACTGTTTTCCGAATATTTTTTTATAATGGCATGCACTTCCTTTGCGTGTTGCTTATTAATATGAGAAATATCGGTTACATCGCTGTTAGTTGATCCGCGCCATACAACTTTATTGGTTTTGGCATCAATAAAATCAATAATTAATGTTTCCTGAGTATATAAATATGAATTAGGGTAATATGAATAAGGGTAGCCGAAACCATAGCCACCATATCCATAACTATATCCCAATCCTCCATAACCCATAGGTCCATAGATGGATGAATAACCCGGAACTATGGGCGCATATCCATAAAATGAGCTTGATCCCGCTTGCATTGGTTGAGTATAAGTATGATATAAAATATAGATATCAGGATTTTGATCGTTACGGATCAGGCCTTTATTCGCAAGCTCTCTTTCAATGCTTTGCTTCATACTACTATCAATCAGATCACTTTTGTATAAGGGATTATCTGTTTTTACATCAGGTGCCTTCCAGGAGTAGGTCTTGAAGTTTCCAAGGTTAGCGCTTTTATCCATTTCGCTCTTAACCCCCGAGCATCCCACAAGTGCCATTAGAAATAACAGCAGTGGGGCAATTATATTAATATCAAATTTATTCCTCTTCATATCTCCATCAGTCTTTACATTCCGAACAGAAAACAAAAACCTGACTATAATTGGTTCATAAAGTTTAATAGGGCTATTTCTCATCGATTTAGCTTTATTTTACAATATTGAATTTATTGATATATTTAGATTTAGAATTAAAAGAAAACCATTTACACGGCTCCCATGAGAATATTTTATTGCATTTTTATCCTGACAGGATTTTTTCTGCTTAAAAGCAATCAATCCACTGCTCAAAAAAAACCATCTGATAAGAAAAATGTCAAAGTTGACAACAAGAAAAGTGGGCATGTTGATAAGAAAACCATACATCTTGCCAGAGAATATTTCAGGGTGGAAGAATATGACGAGGCGGCAAAACTGTATGAAGGCCTTACTCAAAAGTATCCTCAAAATCAGAACTATATATATTATCTCGGCGTATGTTATTTTAAACTTGGAGATAAAGAAAAAGCTATTAAATATTTTAGCCAATGCAGAAAAGACAGTGCGAATGGACAGGTAGATTTTAATTATTATATAGCCAAGTCCTTCCAGTTAGCCCATCATTTTGATGATGCACTTCAGTATTATCAGGTATACAGAGATACCCTTTCGCATACAAAGACTCCGGAAAAATTCGAACATTCTGTTTCTGAAATTGACAGAGAAATTGAAAGATGCAGGAACGCTATTGAACTTATGAAGCATCCGCAGGATGTGGAAATAATAAATTTTGGTAAAAATGTGAATACAGAATTCCATGAATACATGCCTGTGATCACTATTGATGAAACGGAAATGATGTTCACCTCCAGGAGACCGACTACGCTTGGCGGAGGGAAAGACCCCGTTGATGGCAACTGGTACGAGGATATTTATACTACCACAAAAACAGATTCCGGCTGGGGTGTTCCTGAAAATATGGGAGCGCCCGTAAATACACCAACGCATGACGCTACGGTTTGCCTTTCAGCAGACGGACAAAAACTTTTCATTTATAAATCACAGGTGGAGAGGTTAAGTGATAACTTTAATGGGGATATCTATGTAACCGAGCTTAAAGATGGTGTATGGACAGCGCCAAGAAAAGTGGAATATAATGTCAACTCCGATTTTTGGGAACCCAGTGGCAGCATATCCGCAACAGAAGATAAATTTTTCTTCAGCAGCAACAGGCCTCGTCATAATGACCCACACAGGAAGGACAGAGACATATATATGGTCAAAAAATTAGCTACCGGACAATGGTCTCAACCGAAAAATCTAAACTTCAATACCGACGCGGAAGAAGATGCTCCTTTCTTTCACCCCGATGGCCGCACGCTTTTCTTTAGTGCTGATGGG
>DATMOV010000166.1:0-7465 GCA_035568055.1 Cytophagaceae bacterium | reverse complement strand
AACCGTAAGGTGTCAAAAGTTTTTCTTCGATCATTTTAAGTATTGACGCGGATAACTCCCGGTCCAACAGAGAATATGGAAGGCTCATGGCAAAAATCTGATTGGGCCTGAAAGAAGCATCTTTATAATCTCCTTTGATGCAATCGTAGAGATACCCTTTTTCTTTATTCAGAAAAATTTCCATGAAAGAGCTTTTTACTTTTTCAGCCCGCTCTCTATACGTAGTGCTGTCATGCTCTTGCTTTGCTTTTTGTGAGAACTCAGACATAATCAGCAGAGCATTATACCAAAGCGCATTAATCTCAACCGCTTTTCCAATACGAGGTGTTACCACCCAGTCGCCTATTTTAGCATCCATCCAGGTCAGCTGCATTCCAATTTGTCCCTGGTAAATTAATCCATCTTCTTGCACTTTGATATTATATCTGGTGCCTGCATCGTGGTATTCAATAATGCTTTTCAGCACCGGCAATAATTCATTAAGCACGAATTCCTCATCGCCGCTGTAATCCAGGTATTTTTTAATTGCTACAAAAAACCAGAGAGTCGCGTCTGCCGTGTTATACTCGGGAGCTTCACCACGGTCGGAAAAACGGTTTGGCAGCATGCCATGGTCAATGCTCTGGGCAAATGCTTTTAAAATCTTCTTCGCGTCATCATATCTTTCATTGATCAGACAGATACCGGGAAGTGAGATCATCGTATCTCTGCCCCAATCAGCAAACCAGTGATATCCGGCAATAATAGTTTTAAGGTCTTCTCCTCTTTTCACCAGAAACTGGTCAGCAGCCAGAATAAGGGTTCTGCTTAACATGTCTTTAACAGGGATTTTTGTAAGCAGATTTTCGCGACGCTCTTTTTCCTGCTGAACTCTTTTAAATGCATCTTTATCTGCATTTTGCAGGGTTGAGATCACAATACCCACTTTGCTGCCTGCTTTGAGTTTTACAGTAAAGTTTCCATGGCAAAAAAGATCTTCACTGAATCTTAATCCCCTTGCCTGCTCTTCTCTGTATTCAAAATTATGAAACCATGCCGGATCAAAACGGAAAGTCGATTTATCAATATATATATACATAGTGGGAAGGCCCGGATATGGATTTACTTCCAGTGTATCATTCCCGAATTTAATATTGCGGTTAATACCATCGTTCGCATGACTAAGGCTATGATAGTCCCTGAAGCTGATCAAAGGTTTCAGGTCAAGCTCGAATTCGGTATCAGCCGAAGTAACTTCATAAGTGATCACCACTGTATCTTCCTGATACATGGCAGCGATCGTCTTGGTAATTTCAATATTTTCTATTTTGTACTGGAAGACCGGAAAAATATCCCGTGTGAATTTGTTTAAGTATTGCAGTCCTTCGCAACATACTTTTCCCGGAAACTGATTACAGCTTAATTCATATTTTTCTTCTCCCACTGATATGATTTCTTCAAGTTTGTTCAGCATTACCATTCTTCCAACCGGAGGATCGATAGCGGAAACAAAAACTCCATGATAATTTCTGGTATTGGCGCCTGATACACTGCTGCTGGCCCAGCCTCCAAGTCCGTTGGTTTCTATCCATTCCCTGGATGCTGCTGAATCAAATTGTGAGATTACTGCTTTGTCGAGTTCTATAGCCATGGTCGAGTGTTTTTATTGTTAAATAAATATAGCTAAAAATAGGTATCTGACAAACAGGATGCATGTATGGTTTTAAATTCTCATAACTTGATGAGGATTATCGGCATATGAAGCTGAAAGACAAGAGATAAAAAAACAGTGTAAAATTTTGTGGATAAATTATTGAATAAAAATTCCATCAAAATCAGACCATTTTTCTTTTTTTTCGTTTAGTCTGAAAATTAAACTGATTCTATGTCTTATATTTTAATAACAGAGGGAATTGAGATTGGCCAAAAGGATATAGTAAAAGACCCTGATAATAAATTATATCTGATTGTAGATAAAGACCCTACATTCGACAGGGTGATGTTGCATTTATTTAATGGTGAAGAATCTGATCCTGAAAAGAAGATAATTGTACATGCCCAGTCGATGGTGAATAAATGGCGAAAACTGATAAAGAAATAACACCTTCATAAAAAAATCCCGGGTATACCGGGATTTTTTTATGAAGGTGTTATACAGTTTAATCATCCTAATGAATGGAATGTAAGCCGACTTTATTTCCTTCAGTATCTATAATGGTCGCATAGTATCCAATCTCATTATTAATAAATGATTTTGGAGTGGAGATTTTTCCTCCCGCTTCTTCTACACGTGAAAGCATTTCATTTAGATCATCGCCTGCATAAAGATATATCAGAGAACCTTCCTGAGAAGGTTTAAAACCAGGCCATTCAGTAATTGCAGCGCCTGCTCCCGGCACTTCTTTATCTTCAGCATAAGGAAGAAAGGCATAGGGGTTTCCACCCATTTTAATCGTTTTCAGTTCTTCATGGTAGAGTTTACCGTAAAAAATTCTGGCTCTATTGAAATTTGTTACAGGGATCTCTATCCAGCTTACTGTTTTATGTGTATGAGGGTTTGGTTTTGACATAAAATATTTCCTTTTAATTAATTCTCAACTAAAGAAACAAAAGAATGTTTAGTTGTTGAGTCTTTTCTAAAGTAACTTCTAACAATCCCGTCTTTGAATAGTTACTTTCAGTGAATAATTAAATTTATGAAAGAAACAGCTATAGGAAAACTAAAAATCAGCAGTGAAGCATTTGAAAACAATGAGTATATACCTTTAATTTATACCTGCGAGGGTAAAAATATTAATCCGCCTCTCAGGATACAAAACATTCCTGTAGATACTGAATCCCTCGCTATTATAGTAGATGACCCTGATGCTCCCGCTGGTATTTTTACTCATTGGATGGTATGGAATATTTATCCGACATCTGTTATAGAAGAAAATTCTTTTCCTGAAGGAACAGAAGGGATCAATGATTATACAGAAACTAAATACATGGGCCCATGTCCTCCCTCTGGAACCCATAGATATTTTTTTAAAGTATATGCTTTGGATGCTATGCTGGATATCGAGAAAATTTCAACGAAAGCAAACCTTGAAAGAGTAATGCAAGAACATATACTTGCTTATGGAGAATTGATCGGATTATACCAAAAAACTAAAGTTGAATAAATGACAGGATTAACAGATCCATGGGTTTACACATCTGAAGATATTCTTAGAGATTATCATCGTCTTGAAAGATCTAAAGATCTTGATCCCTTAATGGAAAGAATTGGTAACGCGAAATATGTATTGCTTGGAGAAGCTTCTCATGGGACACATGAATATTATACATGGAGAACAGCGATCAGTAAAAGGTTAATAGAAGAGAAAGGATTTTCATTCATCGCGGTGGAAGGGGATTGGCCCGATTGCTATAAGCTTAACCGCCTTGTTAAAGCGTATCCGGGATCAGGTATAAAAGCGGAAGATGTAGTACGTGATTTCAGGAGGTGGCCTACCTGGATGTGGGCCAACTGGGAAATAGTAGCGTTTTCAGAATGGATGAAAAATTTTAATGTGGGTCTTTCAGCAGAAAATAAAATTGGATTTTATGGACTTGACATTTATAGTTTATGGGAATCAATGGAGGTCATAGTAGATTATCTGCAAAAAGAAGATCCCGTAACCGCGGAATTTGCCATGAAAGCAGTTAACTGTTTTGAACCTTATAAAGAAGAAGATAATTATGTAAACGCATTGAATGCTTTAAAACCGGATTGCAAGAATGAAGTAGTACGATTGCTTCAGGAAATAAGAAAAAAAGCTCCTCAATATGATGGCGACAGAGAAGCAGGCCTTAATGCGGAAATGAATGCAATGGTATTAGCCGATGCGGAAAAATATTATCAGGCTATGATAACATTCAGAGATAATTCCTGGAATGTTCGTGACAAGCACATGATGGAAACTTTAAACGCATTAATGAAATTTCACGGGCCTCGTGCAAAAGTGATCGTGTGGGAGCATAATACGCATATCGGTGACGCACGTGCGACTGCTATGAGACAGGAGGGACTCCTTAATGTCGGCCAGCTTGTCCGGGAACAGCATGAAGCAGAGGGCGTGGTGCTTGTCGGATTTGGATCTTATGAAGGTTCTGTAATTGCCGGATCATCGTGGGGAGACCCGATGAAAAAAATGATCGTTCCTCCCGCGAAAGAAAATAGTGTAGAAGAAATATTACACAGAGATTCGACCGAGAATAAATTATTGATATTTGATAAAAACACAACATTAAAGGAACGGTTTAATAACTGGCTTGGACATAGAGCGATTGGAGTAGTGTATAATACAGAAAGAGAAAATGGGAATTATGTTCCCACCATTCTTCCTTCAAGGTATGACGCTTTTCTTTATATTAATCAGACAAAAGCGCTGCATCCCTTACACATAAAACCAGACGGGCATCTTATGCCGGAAACTTATCCTTTTGGAATGTAATTTTAAACTATGATATCAGAAATAAAAATTTACTTTTTCAAATTACCATCATGAAAGATTTTATAAAAGTGTTTCTTCTGATAGCGGCATCCGTTGCTTTGTATTGGGGACTTTTTCTGTTGTATTTAAAAGTTAATCCATTCCTTATAGCTTTCATTGGATTAATAATTGCAGTAGCGATCATTCTTTCTGCAATACTTATCTGGAAAAAAAGATAATGAGAAACTGCCTATATACTACAGACCTTAGATGTTTAAGAAAATCTTATATGTTTTTGCCTTGGTTACATCGTACGGATCATATATTCTTCACGATTGATAATAGCCCTTTAGTGCTTATTTCTGATTCATTTGTTTATTTATCAGAATGAAGTTTTATTAAGTATCATCACCGGGATCGGAGTTTTCGACACGAGCCTGTGTGTATGCGTGCCCGCTATGGACTCTTCATACAATTTTTTATGCGAAAGAATGATCAGGTCGGCTTTACTGTTTTCGGCAAAATCCAGAATGCCTTTAATAGTATCTTCTTTATCCACTAAGTGAAAAGCCACATCCTCATATTTGCTTTTATTTACCAGTTTTGTAAGAGCATATTCTGCGACTTCTTCCAGTTTTTTATTTTCCTGGCTTTCCACATTAAGAAAATCAATATGCGCTTGCAGGTGTTCCGCGAATCTTAAAGAGAATGAAACGGCTTCAGATTCGGCAGTATCCATATCTGTAGCGAAAACAATATTGTAAATTGGCTTATGCACATGATTTCCAGGTACCTCAAGAACAGGACAACTGGTATTCTCAATGATCCTTGATGTAATGGAACTATATTCCCTGGCATAGCCATTGATAGCCATTGATACCAGATCCATTTTGTTCTTTGACATATATTCAAGCAGCTCCTTTTCAGGCACCCCCTGCCTGATTACAATAAGAAAATTCACCTTGCTGAATTGATCTTCTTTCCTGATGGTCTTAATAATGGCATTAAGCTCATTCTTTGCATAGTCAATATCGGCCGACTCTTTGGAACAATGGAATAATATAACTTCTGAATTAAATATTTTGGCGAGTCCATGGGTATATTTTATCGCATGGTAGGCATTATCTGATAAATCCGTCGGACAAATAATATTTTTGATAAGGTCTTTCATATATGTTGCTTTTTATAATGCTCAGAAATATCTGCAGGACAGAGGTTTTAAATGATCTATGTCATCCGCCCGGTTGATTCCGGTATCAGGCCGGACACATGATAAAGATCATTCCTGCTTATATCCATTAAGCATTTATTCTAATGGGAATATGTTTATATCAAAACAACTAAAACATGTATAATGTTATGGTTGATTGTTATTCAATTCATGCTAATCTCACCCACGATAATTATATCAACCGGCAATGTTGATGCCTCTTTAAAAAAACCATAGTCCCGGGATTTGAAATTTATTTCAAAGCTCATGATTTATTTTGGGCTCATTAGCACTGTATTTGACTTACTGGTATTTTTCCCTGGTATATCTGTGGCATGAAAGCGCGGATATATTTCCCTTGTCCTGGTTTATCTACTCTGTCGCCAGTGGGCTTGTCGTTATGTTTGCTATCTGCACAACGGGGTATTCTTCAAAAGCCGCCTGGACAAGTGGCTTTTGATCATGTCAGCGTTGATTATCGCAGTCGCTTTTATTCTTCCCTTATAAAATCCAGGTAAATATTTTCAGCTTTACCGAACCAGACAAAAAGAATAGGCCTTTATATAAAGTATGTTTATAATATTTTACATCCACTGGCTCAGGAAAAGATAGAAATTATCTTTTAGCTCTTTAGATAATTTTTCAAATTGAACCATTGCGTTTCTAATATATATGTATTGTTCTGTAGCTTCATAATCTATCCTGCGTATATGAATCTTTCCTGAGTTAACAGCTTCGTCTTCATTTATGTGTATAAGATGTTCAAGTTTGTCAATTTCATTTTTCTGGATGACAAATTTATTCTGAAATTGTTCGATGGAAACACGTATGTCTTTACCTGTATTTTTAGAAGCGATTTCTTCCAAACGTGTCTGAAATATTTTTAATTCTTCTTTATAGAAGGTCAACTGATTCATCCAGATTGTATGTTGAAAATGAACTTCACCTATTCCTTTTTTATGAATTATTTTCATATAGTTTTAGTTTATGTTTAACTGATTTTCCCCAATGTCCTGGTAAAATTAAAATTAGTTTATTCAGCAACTGTGGGATTTTGGACGTGATTTTGCAACTGAATATATCCTCATCACTTTCCATTAGATCCACATTGATTTTTTCAGTATACAACTCCAATCCTATAAAAGTGTTTTCATGATCGCAGGTATCAACAGAAATATTTTTGTATTCCCTGCTTAACATATTATATGTAGAAAGGTTCTATAAATATAAATGCCAGGAAGTTAAAAGATATATAAGTTTTAAAAATAGAATCACAGACATGAACGATGTAAATAAAAAGGTGGCATATTTTTCTATGGAGTATGCCGTAGATCAATCATTGAAAATTTATTCTGGCGGATTGGGATTTCTTGCCGGTTCACACATGAGGAGTGCCTATGATCTCAGACAGAATATGATTGGCATTGGCATACTATATGCATACGGATATTATGACCAGGTGCGGAATACCGAGGGATACATGGAAGCGAAGTTTATAAAGAAGAGATATTCTTTTCTCAAAGATACCGGAATTATTTTTACGATTACCATACACGGAGCTCCTGTATATGTAAAAGTTTATTCGCTTCCTTCTGAATTTTTTGACACTGTTCCAATGTATTTGCTGACTACGGATATTCCTGAAAATGATTTTTTAAGCAGATCAATAAGTTTCAGATTATACGACAGTAATCTGGCCGCCAAGATAGCGCAGTTTATGCTGCTTGGGATCGGTGGGGCAAAATTGCTGGAAATTTTGAAAGAAGAACCTGAGATATACCACCTGAATGAAGGCCATGGCCTCCCTTTATTATTTTAT
>DATMOV010000165.1:0-3096 GCA_035568055.1 Cytophagaceae bacterium | reverse complement strand
CACGACCTTGCACCCACCACCAGCACAACCGCGGCATTAGCGCTTGGAGATGCGCTGGCAATTTGCCTGCTGGAGATGCGGGAGTTCAGCAGTAAAGATTTCGCAAAATTTCACCCCGGTGGCTCACTTGGCAGAAAGTTGTACCTTAAAGTGAGTGATATTTATCCACATCATAGTGTGCCTGCAGTTAAAGATGATGCGAAGATCAAAGACATTATCATGGAAATAAGCTCAAAAAGACTTGGCGTTGCCGCTGTTATCAATAAGAAGAAAGAATTGATAGGGGTAATTACCGATGGTGACCTGAGAAGAATGCTGAATAAACATAAAGATATTTCAAGCATTAAAGCTTCTGACATCATGACGAAGTCGCCAAAAACGATCGATGCGGATGAATACGCGGTAAATGCACTGAAAATGATGCAGGATAAAAACATTACACAGTTAATAGTCGTAAAAAACAATAAGCTTGCGGGCTTTGTTCATATACATGACTTACTGAAAGAAGGATTAGTGTAATTGAATCGACAATTAATAAAATTGGCAATTGACAATTGACAGTTAACAAAAAAAAATAATTAACAGTGGTATTTGGCCAACTGTCAACTAAAAATATGAACCAAAATAATTACGTTGTTATAATGGCCGGGGGCATCGGCAGCAGGTTCTGGCCTTTCAGCAGAGTGAAGCACCCTAAGCAGTTTCATGATGTACTTGGACAGGGAAGGACAATGCTACAGCAGACATCTTTAAGATTTGAAGGTGTTTGTCCGAATGAAAACATTTTTGTAGTTACCAATAAAGATTACGTAGGTCTGGTAAAAGAGCAGCTTCCTTTTTTGTATGACGACCAGATTTTGTCAGAGCCCATAGGAAGAAATACTGCCCCATGCGTAGCTTATGCGGCATATAAGATCAGACAGAAAAATCCTCATGCAATAATAATAGTCGCACCGTCGGATCATGTCATTTTTTATGAAGACCAGTTCAGGGAGCAAATACGCATCGCTCTTGATGAGGCCGGTAGAGATAATATTATGATAACGATGGGAATTAAACCCAGCAGCCCTGATACAGGCTACGGATACATTCAATACCATGAAGACCACAATAGCAAAATCCAGAAAGTAAAAACCTTTACCGAAAAACCGGTGTTTGAGCTTGCTCAGAAATTCATTGAAAGCGGAGACTTCGTATGGAATGCCGGCATCTTTATTTTTGGTGTGCAAACTATTATTAGTGCCTTCGAACAATTCCTTCCTGAAGTAGCTGAAACATTTGAAGAAAGCAAAAGCATGCTGTGGACATCCGAAGAAAATAATTTTATCCAGCGTGCATATTCCCAATGCAAAAATATTTCTATCGATTATGGCATCATGGAAAAGGCTTCGAATGTTTTCGTGCTGCTTAGTGATTTCGGCTGGTCAGACCTGGGGACATGGAAATCGCTCTATGACATCCTGCCTAAAAATAGTAACGGAAATGTAGTTCAGGGAAATGTGCTTACCTATAATACCACCAATTGTATTATTAAAACCAGCGGAGACAAAATGGTGGTCATCAATGGCCTTGACAATTTTATTGTAGCGGAACACGATAACGTCATCATGATCTGCCGCAAAGATGAAGAGCAGAAAGTGAAAGATTTTGTTGCTGATGTGAAGAATAAGGATTCGAGATTTATTTAAAAATATCAAATCAATCACGAAGCTGAAACAATAGCCCTGATATTTTCCGGTAATGGATAGATCTTTTCATCAGGCAATAAGCTCTTGGCAGCTTTAATGTCGCCGGTTTGCACCTTTCTATAGATTTCTTTACACGCTGGCGTTATATCCTCGATGCCAATAATCCATTTATTGATATATTTCTCAACAGCGATGCCTGTTAACCCAACCTGAATCGAGCGGTAAAGCAGGTTATTAAGCTGAATGTCTTTTTCAGGATCCCATTGAACTTTTACTGTTGAGTCCTGTAATTTGGTTTTCCAATTCGTCTGTGTTTTGTGAATCACCATACTGAAATGTGAAAGGCATGAATGCTCCAACGCCCATTCCCATCCCTCACGGGTAATCTTAATAGCCAGAATATTTTCCTGATTCTCTTTGGTGGCCCACCAGGAACGGTGCATCATCCATAGAAATGATGGCTTGATCCAGGTTGTTCTCTCCATTTTGAAAAGAGGTGACATAAATTTCTGTTTCTGTACTGCAGAGTTCGCTATTGCTGAATTATAAGCCTGATATACAGTAATACTGTTTTTATCAAATACCGCCCTTACTTTCTTTTCTTCCATTACTTTATATCGTCAGTTATTATTTCGTTACTTAACTTTACTTCTCTGTCTCACTGCCTCATATAAAACCATTCCGGCGGCAACAGACACATTGAGTGATGCTATATTACCTGATAGCGGAATTTTACCTGTTTCATCAGCCTTCCTCAGGTACTCTTCGGAAATGCCGTCTTCTTCTGAACCCATCATGACTGCGGCAGGACCTGAGAAATCGCATTGGAAAATATTTTTATCTGATTTTTCCGTGCATCCGAATATTTTTAAACCATTTTCTTTCAGATAGGTGATTGTGTTTTTTAAATTATCCTCTCTGCAAACTGGTATAAAGCTTAAGGCTCCGGCAGAGGTCTTAAGTGCATCACCGGTGATCTGCGCGCTTCCCCGTGATGGAACCACGATTGCATGTACCCCAAGGCAGTCAGCTGTCCTGGCGATTGCTCCGAAATTGCGCACATCGGTGATTCTGTCAAGGATCAATATCAATGGATTCAAACCTTTCTGGTAAGTTTCACTGATGATATTATCCAAAGAGGAATATGTAATAGCCGATATAAAACATATCACCCCCTGATGGTTCTTTCTTGTAATGCTGTCGAGCTTCTCTATCGGAACTTTTGAAACAGGGATCTTGTGGTTGTATGCAAGCAGCACAAGCTCATTGATAAGCAGGCTATGCTGATCTTTCTGGATAAGCAGCTTCTCAATCTCTTTCCCTGCTTTGATAGCCTCGATAACGGGCCTGATGCCAAAGATAGTTTCTTTTTCTGAGGACTGCTCGTTTTCCTGGCTTCCTATTTTAT
>DATMOV010000164.1:0-4751 GCA_035568055.1 Cytophagaceae bacterium | reverse complement strand
ACTTGCATACAATGAATTCAGGTCAATGCAATATGCCGGTATTACCAAGAAGGATATAGTACAACTTACTGTAACACTCGATAGAAGGTTTATGGCTGGCCTTGCCTATTTCTCAGGTCTTCGAAAACTGGGCGCAAGTATTGTAAGGGTTGGACCAGGTAATCCCGAACTACAATGGGATACCATTATGCGCATTAAATCAACTGTATTAATTGCTGTGCCTTCATTCGTACTTCGCTTGATTGAATTTGCAGAACAAAAAGGAATAGATTACAAAGCTTCAGGCATTCATAAAATAATCTGTGTAGGTGAGCCTATAAGAAATCAGGATTTTTCCATAAATGAAATAAGCAGGAGAATCTTAGAGAAGTGGCCTGTGGTTTTACATTCCACCTATGCTTCTACTGAGATGAGTGCAGCATTTACTGAATGTGAACACGGACAAGGGGGGCATTTAATTCCGGAACTACTCATAGTAGAATGCCTTGATGACAATAATAATCCTGTACCCAATGGGGCAGCGGGCGAACTTACGATTACCACACTTGGTATTGAAGGTATGCCCTTATTAAGATTTAAAACAGGAGATATTGCAGTGCTGCATAAAGAACCATGCACCTGTGGAGACAGCACGTGGCGCATAGGACCAATATTGGGCAGAAAGAATCACATGATAAAATACAAAGGTACCACTTTATATCCTCAGGCACTCAATGATATTCTCAATAGCATTGATGAGATTGGCTCTTACTTCATAGAAGTTTCTACAAATAAGCTGGGTACTGACGAACTGGTTGCCAATATATTTACAGAGCACTATAGCGCTACTCTTGAGAAGGAAATTAAGGATACCTTCAGAGCAAAGTTAAGAGTTACACCAACCTTAATATTTGTTTCAAAAGAAGAAGTTGAAATAATAAAATTTTCCTCCGGAAATCGTAAGCCTGTAGATTTTGTGGATCTCAGGGAAATTAAAAATTAATTCATAATGATCAGACAAAGAAATAAAAATACAAATGTCCGTTTAAAATATTAAGATTGCCTCCTTTCATTTGAACCACAAAATCGGTCTGTTATTTGATTTCTATTAAATTATGTATGAATGGCAGATAATCCGAAAAAAAATCCACCCTTGATAAACAAACTAATTTGTATCCCAAACACCAGCCTTTCTTGATTTATAAATGACTAAATTGGAAGTAGAAAACCTAAGACAAGATCTCCAGGTGATTATATTTTTAAAAAGAAGAACCCTCATTATTATCCTGTTCGCCTTTTCTATCCTCCCTGCATTTTCAGAGGATAAGAAAGAGGGTGGTACATCTGATACTTTAACAATCATCATCAAGAACATCAGGGACAGTATAGGAAACATCAATGCTGGAATCTATAAAGAAGATGGTTATGGCAAAATCTCCTTAAATAAATGTTTTAAAAGTAAGGTTTCTGAGGCCAGAGACAGCACAATAACTATAAAGCTGGGAGGTATTCCAAAAGGGATGTATGCGGTGACAGTATGGCACGACAAAAACGAGAATGGAAAGTGTGGTAAATACTTTATTGGTTTCCCCTCGGAAGATTATGGGTTTTCCAATAACCACAGGGGCAGGTATGGACCTCCACCGTTTAAAGAGTCGAAGTTTTATTATTCGGGAATTGATTCGACCATTACCATATACATTGGCGATTACTATTATAGTGCGCCCTGTCCGGATACTCTAGCACATAAAAACGGCTGGGTAATAGCACCCTTTGGTGGTTATACCCCGGAATCAAGAATGTTATTAGGCATAAATGCAGCACGAACATTCAAATTTAAAGGATCGGGGTCCAAGACCAGAACCTCCCTCGCCGATGTATTCGCTATATACACAATGAACAAGCAGGTCATTATTGAACAAAACTATACCGTGTTCAGCAAAAATGGCAAATGGATGGATCATGGGTATTCTAAATACCAGAAATTCCCTCAATATTATTTTGGTATTGGCAATACACTCCCTGAAAGCAACAAAGAATTGATCTCATACGAAGAGATTAAACTGGAACATGTGCTACTTAGAAAAGTAAAGGAAAGTCTGTTCTTTGGAGGAGGCATCAGGTATAACATGGTGTATAATTTAACACAGCCATCAGGAGGAATATTGGAACAGCAACATGCTATTGGCAATTCAGGCTATAGAGTTGTAGGGCTTATACTGGCATTTTCTTCAGATTCAAGAGATAATATCTATAATTCTTCCAAAGGTCATTTAATTAAATTAAGAGCCAATTTGCATATGAGAATGTTCGCAAGCCAATATGAGTTTTATAACTATGAAGTTGATATTCGGAGGTTCATAAAACCCTTCAAAAACAGGCAAGACGTGCTGGCTTTCCAGTTTTATAATCAAACAAATACCGGGAATGTCCCATGGAATGAGATGGGCGCTCTAGGAGACGACATGATTATGAGGGGGTATTATAACGGTAGATACCGGGATAATAATTATACGGCCATGCAGATGGAATACAGGATGTACTTAACGAGGTCATTCACACTGGTTACATTCGTGGGTACAGGAGAAGTCGCTTCAAAATTTTCTTCCTATAATTTGTACTATCTGAAGCCTTCTTACGGAGCTGGATTAAGGTTCAGGATTGATAATAAAGAAAAACTGAACCTGCGCTTTGACTATGGATTCGGAAAACACACTCAGAATTTATATATAACAGTTACAGAGGCTTTTTGAATAACCCCAAAAATATCCCTTTCTTTATCAGAAGTACGTTTCAGGTATCTTTGAGTTGTCAACTTTGTTTAGGGAAGTAGTCTGCTTTTTAAATTGAGCTTTTGCTACAATGTTTAGTTCTGGATGTTGGTAAGAAAAGTTAACAACTCTAATATCTATCGGATGACTTTCGTCTCTTTGAATCTCAGCACTCAGTACCTGGCACTCACATATTTCTCCGATACTGTCCACCCACCTCATAAAGTGTATGAGTAATTTCTCCCAATGTACAATATTTGCTTACCTCCAGCAGGGTGCTGAAAATATTCTGGTTACTGCTGAATCCCTTGCGTAACTCAGATAATAATGTTTTTGATCTTTGCTGATGCGTAGCCTTAAATTGATTGAGCGAGCTTATCGCAAATTCTTTTTCATGCTTGTCAGAGCGAATTACTTCTGAAGGAAGAATA
Organism: Cytophagaceae bacterium; assembly: GCA_035568055.1. GTDB lineage: Bacteria > Bacteroidota > Bacteroidia > Cytophagales > Cytophagaceae > DATMOV01. The sequence continues at coordinate 1,570 of DATMOV010000164.1, read as the reverse complement.
GTAGGGGAGCCATGAGGGTCTGTAAAAGTATTTACTCCAATGATAGGCATCTTGCCATTATGTTTCAGTGTTTCATAAACTAATGACTCATCCTGGATTCTGGAACGCTGATACATATTTTCCATCGCTCCCAGTACGCCGCCTCTTTCAGAGATCTTCAGAAATTCTGACATTACTGCTTCTTCGACCAGGTCTGTAAGCTGCTCAATAATAAAAGAACCTTGCATCGGATTTTCGTTCTTTGCGAGCCCTAGCTCTTTGCTGATAATTAATTGGATAGCCACCGCTTTTCTTACAGACTCTTCGGTAGGAGTAGTGATGGCTTCATCATAAGCATTGGTGTGTAATGAATTACAGTTGTCATAAATGGCATACAAAGCCTGCAAGGTTGTACGTATATCGTTAAAAGAAATTTCCTGCGCATGTAAAGACCTGCCGGAAGTCTGGATATGATATTTTAATTTTTGCGATCTTTCGTTAGCACCATATTTATGCTTCATCGCCTTGGCCCATATCCTGCGTGCTGCTCTGCCGATCACCGCGTATTCAGGATCGATGCCGTTGGAAAAGAAGAAAGAGAGACTGGACGCGAAATCATCTATGTGCATTCCTCTGGATAAATAGTATTCCACATAAGTGAATCCATTCGAAAGAGTAAATGCGAGCTGCGTAATAGGATTGGCGCCTGCTTCGGCGATGTGGTATCCAGAAATGGATACTGAGTAGAAATTCCTGACTTTTTGATCAATAAAATATTGCTGAATATCGCCCATCATTTGCAGCGCGAATTCAGTGGAAAAAATGCAGGTATTCTGTGCCTGATCTTCTTTAAGTATATCTGCCTGAACTGTTCCTCTTACTGATGCTAAAGCTTCCTGTCTGATGTTCTGATATATTCCTTTGTCCAATACCTCATCACCGCTGATTCCCAGCAGCATTAATCCGAGTCTATTATTTCCTTCCGGCAATTTTCCTGAATAAGAGGGAAGGGGCTGGCCACGCTCGGCGTAAATATTTTTTATCTTTCCTTTTATTTTCTGCTCAAGTCCGTTCTTGACGATATATTTTTCACACTGTTGATCTATTGCGGCATTCATGAAGAACGCCAGAATAATAGGAGCGGGGCCGTTGATGGTCATGGAAACTGAAGTGGAGGGATCGCAGAGGTCAAATCCGGAATACAATTTTTTCGCGTCATCCAGTGTGGCGACGCTGACACCGGAGTTTCCGATCTTCCCATAAATATCCGGACGATGATCCGGGTCTTCACCATAAAGTGTCACAGAATCAAAAGCCGTTGAAAGTCTTTTTGCGGGTTGTCCGGCAGATAAATAATGGAATCGCCTGTTTGTGCGCTCAGGACCGCCTTCACCGGCGAACATACGGGTAGGATCTTCACCTTCTCTCTTTAATGGGAAAACGCCTGCTGTATATGGAAACGCTCCGGGTACATTTTCTGCGAGTACCCATCTTAAAATTTCTCCCCAGTCCTTGAATGCCGGTAGTGCTACCTTTGGGATTTTTATCCGGGATAATGATTCAGTGAAAAGTTCCTGCTCGAATATTTTAT
>DATMOV010000163.1:0-2834 GCA_035568055.1 Cytophagaceae bacterium | reverse complement strand
TGAAAAAAATGGCAAAGGAAAAAGAAAATTTCGTCAAAGGTGCCAAAGAAAAACATAATATAGAAGAAGAAAAGGCAACGGAAGTTTTCAGGATTATGGAAAAATTCGCCGAGTATGGATTTAACAGATCACACTCCGCAGCCTATTCAGTGGTGGCATACCAGACCGCATACCTGAAAGCAAACTATCCTGCGGAATATATGGCATCGGTGCTCACGCATAACATGAGCAATATCGACAAGGTTTCTTTTTTTATGGATGAATGTAAAAGGCAGAACATACAAGTGCTTGGACCCGATATCAATGAAAGTGGCATGTACTTCGAGGTAAATAAAGATGGAAAAATCAGGTTTGGGTTGGGGGCGATCAAAGGTACGGGTGACGCGGCAGTGGAATCTATCATCTCGGAAAGAAATGAAAATGGCCCTTATAAAAATTTCTTTAATTTTTCTGAGCGTGTAAATCTCAGGACAGTCAATAAAAAAACTTTTGAGTGCCTGGCTTATGCCGGAGGCTTTGACAGCTTTACTGATTTACACAGAGCCCAGTATTTCTTCATTCCTCAAGGCGATACCGGCAACCTGATTGAAAAAGCGATCAGATATGGTAACGCCTACAGAAATGAAAAAGACGCGTCACAGGTTTCTTTGTTCGGAGCTTCAGGAAATGTGGAAATTCCTGTGCCAAGAGTCCCCGATTCAGAAACCTGGGGAGACATAGAAAAATTGAAATATGAAAAAGATGTAGTGGGTTTCTATATCTCCGGCCATCCGCTTGACCAGTTCAGGCTTGAATTGGAGCATTTCTGCAACTGTACCCTGGATAAAGTATTGGAAACTAAAAACAAAGACGTAACCATTGCAGGGATAGTCACCAAGGCAAATGTAAGGCAGACCAAGACAGGTAAGTCATTCGTGATTTTTTCGATTGAAGATTATAGTAATACGATTGAAATGGCTCTTTTTGGTGAGGATTTTTTAAAACTGGGACATTGGATCAAGCCCGGGGAATTCCTTTACATCAAAGGCAAGATGCAGCAAAGGTATAATACAGATTTATGGGAATTCAAGCCCGGCTCTATTCAGCTTTTAGCGGATATCAGGAGCAAACTTTTAAAAAACATCCAGTTAAAGCTGGATTTGGCCATGGTAACACCCGAAGTCATAGAACAAATGGAAAGCATTTTAGGCGAAAGCAAAGGTTCATGCTCTATAAAAATGTTATTATCAGACAATTCGGAGAATATCAACGTAGAGATGTTTTCAAGGAAATATAAAGTTGAGCCAAACAATATGTTTATAGACAGGTTAAAAGCCTTGGGGGGTGTCGGATATAAATTCATCCATTGATGGAACTATTTGATTGAAAAAAGAATTAAGTTTACAACTAATAAAATTCATTAACTTTTTAATATTAATTACCATGGGAAAAGCAATCGAAATTACTGACGCAAACTTTGATGAAATTACCAATACAGACAAACCAATCCTGGTTGATTTTTGGGCAGAATGGTGCGGGCCATGCAAAATGATAGGACCAGTAGTCGAAGAACTTGCTTCTGACTACGAAGGTAAAGCTGTAATAGGAAAGGTAGATGTGGACTCAAACCCAAATACTTCAGCTAAATTTGGTATAAGAAGCATTCCAACCCTGCTTGTAATAAAAAATGGCAAGATTGTTGAGAAGCAAGTAGGAGCCGTTCCTAAATCTGTATTAACTCAGAAACTGGACGCACATTTGTAAATAAAAATAGATTTTAGACTTTAGATTTTAAGAAAGCCTCATGTTCCCATGAGGCTTTCTGCTTTTTAACAAAAGTAAAGTAGTTTGATGATCACTGTACTACGATAATTCTTCGATGCTCTCTCTCGTTTTGAAGAAAAAACGCTGTAAATATCTCAGCGACACCGAGAATTACATAAAATACCCAATGCTTCTTCTTAATAAATCGAAATATTACAGGTGAAAGCGCTACTAATGCCCCACTACCAATCCCAATAATTTTATAATATTTCACCGGTATCTTTTGAGCCACTTCGTTAACCCCCTTTTGCACTAAATTTTTCCAATTACCCTTGATTAAAGGCAATAAAGTACTGTTCCAAAATTCAGAGTTCGTTATATAATTCCCCACTCCCTGAACCTTTGTTGATATTGACACCATGATCTCCTCCTTTTACTTATTTATTATTTATTTATAAAGGAACATTTGCAGGATTGGATGGGTTCACTATGTCCTTTGATGGGTTTAAAACGATCTAAATTCTAGCTTAGGTATTGTTTCCAGTCATTATGCTCAGCACAATTTTTAATGACTTTGTTCCTTTCAGTCAAAAGTCTTTCCATATATTTTTTTAAGAATAATATTTCAGCAAGCTTTCCGAAAATTCCAAATGGAGTTTGAAATTCAAAAATATCTTTCATAATAGTTCTTCCACGCTCTTCTTGAAAATGGTGTTCGTGCCTGAAAGATTTAAAAGCGCCGCTGACCATTTCATCAGCAAAGTAATTTGGAGCCTCAAACGCTGTGATCTTTGAGGTCAATGTTTGCCAGATTCCGAAATGTCTTGCTTTCCAGGTAACTGTTTCATGAAGACAGATAAGCCCGCTTTGTCTTCCGGCAATTACATATTCTCCGGTTTTAATGGTAGAGGCTATGTGTAAATCAATGCTTCTTGACAGGTCAAAACAGATGACGAGCGGAGCATTAATTTCGGTATGTATGTAAATTACCGGCAATTCAATAATCAGGTTTTCTCCTGTTTTGCTTCACATCTTTCTTTTTGGTTTTACTGCCCAGCCGTCTTTCATTGGAACCTTTAGTTCGTTTAGTA
>DATMOV010000162.1:0-11349 GCA_035568055.1 Cytophagaceae bacterium | reverse complement strand
AACAATGGTACATATTTTGTAATTCTTCACGACAGGACTAAAATTTATCATGAGAAGTTAATTATTGAATAGCTTTTTATGATCTTTGTTTTTATTCACGATCAATGAAGAAATTAGATAAGCTTATTATCACCGCCTTTATCAGCCCATTCCTGCTGACCTTTTTTGTGGTGGTGTTCATATTGCTTACCGTATATCTGCTTTCTTACCTCGATGACATGATCGGGAAAAACCTTGGCTTTGCTGTGTTCTCCGAGCTGATATTCTATTTTAGTATTAACATGATGCCGGTCGCTCTGCCTTTAGCCGTCTTACTTTCTTCCCTGATGACTTATGGAAATCTGGGTGAGCATCACGAGCTCACTGCCATCAAAAGTTCAGGCATTACTCTGATCAGAGTAATGCTACCTGTTTTCATTAGCGTAGCAGTGCTCACAATAGGAGCTTTCTATTTTAATAATATTATTGTGCCCAAAGCAAATCTGAAAGCCTTCAGTTTGCTATACGACATTAGGCAAAAAAGGCCGGCCGTGGACTTCAAAGAAGGAGCATTCTATAATGGTTTGCCGGGCTATAGTATAAAAGTGTCGAAAAAATTTCCTGATGGTAAGACCATAAAAGGTGTCATGATCTATAACCATACCGGGGGGAAAGGGAATACGGATCTCATTGTAGCCGATTCAGGAAAGGTTTATACTTTTAACCATGAGCAATACCTGGCGCTTGAGCTCTTCAATGGATATAGTTATACTGAATACGCGGATAATATCAGTAATCTCTACACCAAAGATTTTATTAAGAATCATTTTAAGAAGAGCAAATTGGTCTTTAGCCTTAGCGGTTTCAGCCGAACGCCGGAAGAACTTTTTAAAGGCAATAAAAAAATGAAGAATGTGGTGCAGCTTCAAAAAGATACTGATTCTATAAGGACGGAATATAAAGTTGTGAAAGAGCAGATCAGTAAAAATGTATTGCCGGTTTATATGTATGGTTTATTTTCCGCTGATACCAATAAAAGCCCTGTTGTCCCTAAAGAGAAACAATATACCAAATCCGACATAGCTATTATTCTTAACAGGGCGACAAATCAGGCGCGGACTATAAAAGCATATACAACCAGCAATATTGAACGATTAAAATATCTGAGAGAAGACGCCAATGACTATGAAATTGAAATGCACAGAAAATATACTCAGTCGGTCGCATGCCTCATTTTATTTCTTATCGGTGCCCCTCTGGGTGCTATTATAAGAAAAGGAGGGTTTGGAGTACCTGTGCTTATTTCCATTATATTCTTTATTCTGCTCTATGTACTTTCCATCATAGGAGAGAAGATGGCTAAAGAAAATGTGATTCCTATCTGGATGGGTATGTGGGCTGCTAATATAATACTCTTTCCAATCGGACTGTTTTTCATGCGTCAGGCAAAAAACGACTCCAGGATTTTCGAAACGGATTTTTATAATGTGATAGCTGGCAAAATTGCCCATTTATTCAAACAGAAAATGCTAAAAGCTAAGATTTAATGCACCATTATTTGTAAATAATCTAAAATTGCCTAAATTTGCCGTTTATAAAAAATGTTTAATAAAGAAAAGCTGAAATAAGGAAATGTATTTAACAAGCGAAAAAAAACAAGAGATTTTTAAATCAAACGGCAAAGCCAAATCAATAAAAGATACAGGCTCCGCTGAATCACAAATCGGTCTATTCACATTTAGGATCAATCATTTAACTGAACATCTTCAAACCAATAAAAAAGATTATTCTACACGTCTTGGTCTTTTAAAGCTGGTTGGTAAAAGAAGAAGGCTGCTCGATTATCTTTTCAAAACCGAGATTGCAAGATATAGGGCGATCATCGCCGAATTGAACATTAGAAAATAAATCATATATAGAAGAGGGGATTCAAAAGATCCCTTCTTTTTCTTTTAATAAGCCGCTCACTCCGCTGAATACGTTGCTTACCGCTTAAAGCTGTTTTACAAAAAAAATCTATTAAGATGTTACCACAAGTAATTACAAAGAAAATCATACTTAGCGATGGTAGAGAAATCACCATTGAAACCGGAAAACTTGCCAAGCAGGCAGACGGTTCTGCTGTTGTAAAAATGGGCAATACCATGTTACTGGCGACAGTAGTATCCTCCAAAGAAGCCAAAGAAGGCGTGGACTTTATGCCTCTTTCCGTTGATTATCAGGAAAAGTTCGCATCTGCTGGCCGGATTCCTGGCGGCTTTCTGAAAAGAGAAGGCCGTTTATCAGATTATGAGATATTAATTTCCCGTCTTGTTGATCGTGCCATGAGGCCTTTATTCCCTGATGATTACCATGCCGACACACAGGTTGCTATAACCCTTATTTCAGCTGACAAAGAATGTCCGCCCGATTGCCTCGCAGCTCTTGCTGCTTCAGCGGCAATATCAGTATCAGATATACCATTTAACGGACCTATATCCGAAGTGAGGGTGGTAAAAGTTGATGGAGTTTTTATCATTAATCCAAGTCCTTCACAAATAGAAAAATCAGACATCGACATTATGGTTGGCGCCTCTTATGATAATATCCTCATGGTAGAAGGTGAAATGAAAGAGGTATCTGAAGCGGAAATGCTCGAAGCTTTAAAAGTGGGTCATGAAGCGATCAAAGGCCAGTGCGCTATTCTGAAAGAACTGGAAGCAGCGGCAGGTAAAACAGTAAAAAGAGAATATAACCATGAAACCCATAATCATGAGGTAAAGGAGGAAATGCGTAAGCTTCTTTACGATAAAGTTTATCAGGTAGCAGCATTGAAAAATCCAAATAAATCGAAAAGGTCAGAAGGGTTTAAAGCGGTTAAAGAAGAATATAAAAAATCATTGCCGGAGGATCATACTATTAGTCAGGCTTTGATCAGTAAATATTATCATGACATTGAAAAAGAGGCTGTCAGAAATCTTGTCTTAAATGAAAGGCTGAGATTAGACGGACGTAAGCTTGATGAGATCAGGCCAATCTGGAGCGAGGTGGATTATCTTCCTTCCGCGCATGGATCCGCGATTTTCACACGTGGAGAAACACAATCTCTCACTACGGTAACATTAGGTACAAAGCTGGATGAACAGATGATAGATAGCGCCATGTTAAGCGGCTACAATAAATTTATGTTGCATTACAACTTCCCTGGTTTTTCAACAGGAGAAGTGAAGCCAAACAGAGGCCCCGGAAGAAGGGAAGTGGGACATGGTAATCTTGCCATGCGAGCATTGAAAAAAGTATTGCCTCCTGTACTTGAAAACCCTTATACGATCCGTATCGTTTCAGATATCCTTGAATCAAACGGATCGTCTTCGATGGCTACAGTTTGTGCCGGAACGCTGGCACTGATGGATGCCGGGGTTAAGATTAAAGCCCCCGTTTCAGGAATAGCGATGGGTTTAATCGCAGATAGTAAATCAGGTAAATGGGCGGTGCTTTCTGATATACTTGGTGATGAAGATCATCTCGGAGACATGGACTTTAAAGTAACAGGTACCTCTAAAGGCATTACGGCCTGCCAGATGGATATGAAAGTCGAAGGATTGTCTTATGATATCCTTTCCCAGGCACTTGAGCAGGCTAAAGCCGGAAGAATGCACATCCTGAATGAAATGCTTAAGACACTTCCGGAAGTTAAACCGGATTATAAGCCACATACACCAAGATCTTACTCGATCAGAATACCAAAAGACAGTATAGGCGCGGTAATCGGACCCGGCGGTAAAGTAGTCCAGGAAATCCAAAAGGTTACAGGAGCTACAGTCATTATCGAAGAGATCGAAGATGCTGGTATGGTCAATGTATTCGCCAAGGATAAAGAAGCGATGGATAAAGCTGTGAAATGGGTAAAAGGCATAGTTGCGGTTCCGGACGTAGGAGAAGTTTATACAGGAAAAGTGAAATCAATCATGCCATTTGGCGCTTTCGTAGAATTTATGCCAGGTAAAGATGGCTTATTGCACATCTCCGAAATTAAATGGGAAAGGCTTGATACCATGGAAGGCGTTCTTGAAGTGGGAGAGGAAGTTAAAGTAAAACTGATAGAAATAGACAAAAAGACCGGCAAGTTCAGGTTATCCAGAAAAGTATTAATTCCTAAACCAGAAAAGAAAGAAATTTCATAAAAAGCAGGTTAAAGGAAAAAATAAATCCTAATTTTAAAAGTAACTTTAAGTACGGTTATCTCGTTAAAATGAGATAACCGTACTTTTGTAACTAAAATCCCACTTTGATGAGACAGCTTAAAATAAGCAAACAGATTACCAATCGTGAGAGCCAGTCATTAGATAAGTATTTACAGGAAATAGGTAAGGTTGACCTATTGACCCCCGATGAGGAGGTAGAATTAGCCAAAAGAATTAGAGAAGGAGACCAGTTAGCACTGGAAAAGTTAACAAAAGCCAATTTACGTTTCGTAGTTTCAGTAGCAAAACAATACCAAAACCAGGGGCTTTCTCTGGGAGATCTCATTAATGAAGGTAATCTTGGCCTTATCAAAGCTGCTCAGCGTTTTGATGAAACAAGGGGCTTTAAATTCATCTCTTATGCTGTATGGTGGATCAGGCAATCAATTCTCCAGGCATTGGCCGAACAATCAAGAATAGTGAGGTTGCCGCTTAACAGGGTAGGTTCCCTTAATAAAATATCAAAAACATTTTCTGAGCTTGAACAAAAATATGAGAGAGAGCCATCACCTGATGAGCTCGCTGAAGTACTTGATGTATCTACCTCAGAAGTTGTAGATACCTTAAAGATATCAGGTCGTCATGTATCTATGGATGCTCCGTTTGTTCAGGGAGAAGAAAACTCTCTGCTGGATGTACTGGAAAATGATGGTGAAAATACACCTGATTCTGAGTTAATGAATGATTCTCTCAGGAGAGAAGTACAGAGAGCCCTTTCAACCCTTACACAAAGAGAAGCTGATGTGATCACGCTGTATTTCGGATTGAATGGAGAACACTCCATGACCCTGGAAGAAATAGGTGAGAAATTCAACCTCACCAGAGAAAGAGTAAGGCAAATAAAAGAAAAAGCGATCAGAAGACTTAGGCATACGTCAAGAAGCAAAGCCCTGAAACCATATTTAGGATAAGAAAAGCCCGCCTTAGGCGGGCTTTTTATTTTATTATATATACTCTGCATTCATGAGAACCTCACTCCTGATTTCTTCATACGTAATCGCAAGTGCCATCAGCAATGGGAAGATCACCTTTTCGGTCACCGAGTTTTTTATTTTTATGGCAGTGTTTTTGATAATGGATCTGACAGACCTTAATCTGAAGATTACACAGCGCAAGTTAAAATAAAAGACTTTCACACTGTTCGGGACTTTCTTATATTTGAACCTAATTTCTAATTAAAATGAGACCTACAAACATTTGGATCAACGCCATTGCGTTTTTGCTGATCACTTTTTCATATTCTGCTCTGCAAGCTCAGGATAATTCAAAAGAGTTCAAAAAGCTGGTAGCGGAGGGGAAAGAAAATTTAGATATAGAAGAATATGATGCGGCACTCGTATCATTTTTAAAGGCTGACAAGCTTAAGCCCAAAGACCCGGAACTTTCAGATCTTATCGCTCAATGTTATTTAGGGCTTGGTGATGATCACAAAGCTTTGCCATATCTGCTGTCAGCCAAAGAAGGAGGCATTAAGAACCCGGACATTGATTTTAACCTTGGACGGGCATATCACCTGGCACATAAATTTCCGGAAGCCATTCAAAGCCTTCAAAAATATAAGACCACTTTAAAAGCATCAGATATTGAAAAAAATCAACAGACTGATCAGCTTATCGGTTGGTGCAAAAATGGTGAGGAATTAATTCAAAAGCCTGTCAAAGTAAAAATTACAAACCTTGGTTCAGGCGTAAATTCTAAATTCCCCGATTATGTTCCAGCCATATCTGCGGATGAAACAACCCTTTTGTTCACCTCAAGAAGAGATAATACCACAGGAGGTAAGATAGACGAGGCAGATGGGCATTTTCATGAAGATGTTTATGTTTCTACCAAAACAGATTCAGTATGGGGGAAAGCAGTACAGCTTAGTGGTGTTATTAACACACCGACACATGATGCCTGCGCCGGGATATCTCCAGATGGTCAGGAAATGTTTGTATATCGACATAGTAAAGCCGATGGCGGAGACCTTTACATCAGTGAATTGAAAGGAACTGAATGGTCTGCACCTAAAAACCTGGGGCCACACATTAATTCAAAGGCATGGGAACCAAGTGCCAGCATTACTTCTGATGAAAGAGTACTTTTTTTTGTAAGCAACAAGGAAGGTGGCTCTGGGGGAAGAGATATTTATATGGCCAAAAAGCTTCCAAATGGAGAATATGCGCTGCCAATTAATCTCGGCCCGAAAATCAATACCAAATTCGAAGAAGATTGCCCTTTCATTCACGCTGATGGAAAAACCCTTTATTTCAGCTCCAAAGGACATAAATCTATGGGAGGCTTTGACATATTCTCCTGTACCATCAATACTGAAACCGGCCAGATCCTTACTAACCCCGTTAATATAGGATACCCCATCAATACAGCGGGTGATGATATATTCTTCGTGTGGTCAGCCGACAATAAGAGGGCTTATTTCTCTTCAGTGCGTGAGGGTGGGTATGGAGATAAAGATTTATATGTGCTGGAAAGAGACGAGGCCAATGTGGCACTCGTAGTATTTAAAGGAAAGATCAGCAGCTGCTCGGACAGTAAGCCAATTGGAGCAACTATTATAGTGTTAGACAACCTAACCGGTAAGCCCGTTGGCGTTTACAATTCAAATAGCAGCACAGGGAAGTACACCATTATCCTTCCAGCAGGAAAAAATTATGGGATCTCCATAGAAGCGCCTGGCTTTCTTTTTTATTCCAAAAACATAGATATTCCTTTCCTGAACCATTACATGGAAATTCTTGATACTGTTTGCATGGAACAAATCAAGATTGGTAATAAGATCGTCTTAAGAAATGTGTTCTTTGACCTGGACAAGGCTACATTACGCCCTGAATCAGAATCCGAGCTTGAAAGGCTTCATGAGATCCTGGTAAAGAATCCTCATATCAAAATCCAGATCCTCGGCCATACAGATAGCGATGGAAGTGAGGAGCATAACCTGAAATTGTCAGATGCAAGAGCCAAGGCTGTCGTGGATTATATGGTCAAAAAAGGAGTAGATCCAAGCCGTATGAAGTTCCACGGTTACGGTGAAACAAAACCCATAGCTCCGAATGACACGCCGGAAAACAAACAACTCAACCGCAGAACAGAGTTTGAAATCCTGGAAGAGTAGAATACTTGTTGAATAGATTTATATATATTATTGATTTTAAATAAAAAGGTCTCAGTTAACTGATACCTTTTTAGGTTTTGGTACAATTACCTTTCTTCCTAATCTCTTAAAGTCTTATTTAATATTTTCAATAGGAATATTTAAAAATTGTCCTCTGGTGATTTTGATGGTCTTTCCTTTTCCGCCAGGCATGCCCAGTTCCATCTCGAATTCTCCCGAGACTTTATGGTTTACTAAATCAAGTTCTTTAAGAATTACCCTGCCGCTGATTGGATAGTAGATATTATTGGTGCCAGGCTCTATATAGCGAATGATAGCGTCTTTGGTATCTTTAGGACTCAGTTCAATGGCTTTTATTTCGGGATTAAAAAAAGAGAATTTATAAAAAAGATTATTATAAATTGATAATTGAGACTTTCCGCCTGTTATTTCACGCAAGTATCCTTTTTGCCCTGTTATTTCATGCACTTTGTCGTTAATAAAACATTTGAAAACACCAGGGCTATCGGATACGTAAACTGTACCGTAGAATCCCCGAAAGGAAAATATAACGGGAAGGATGAAAGCGAAAGTAACAAAAATAGAAACCCTGTTTAATTTCATAATTATTCTTTACGGAATACCATTATAAAGGTTAATAAATATATTGTTTTTTATATGAAACAAGAAATTTTCTTTAATTTAAAATCTAAAATGAAAAATATATGATGAGGAGTTTTTTGGTGGTAATGATGATGATTCTGGTTAGCAAAAGCCTATATGGTCAGGAAAAATATATTTATGGTATCAAGATCAATCCTTCTGCGGGATATTTGAATTCACCTAATTTGAATAAAAATCTGAATACCCAGAAAGGATTAGACCCACAAGTAACAAGGCTTGACGCTCATGCCAGGCTTCGCGCAAATTTTGGTTTCGGTGCTTTTTTCGAGTACAGGATTAATGATAAAATGAGCGCGTTAACAGAATTAACCTATAACTTTAGTAATACAAAAATTTTAATAAATAAGGAAAGCTCTAATCTTGATATTAATCAATCAGGGGATATCACTAAAATAGCTTCGGAGGCTAATATCCATTTGTCCTATATAAATCTTCCTGTATTGTTTAAATATATTTTAAGCCAAACCAACAGGTATTACCTTATTGCCGGTCCGGCAATAAATATTGCCGGAAAGCCTTTTCTGAAATCACATGAGGTAGAAACTTTTACACAATATACCAATGGCACCATAGATAACAGTTCAATTACTACCCTTGATATATCCGCGAAGATGAATAAATTCAAAACCGTTCAATTTGCTTTCGTTGTGGGAGCCGGTAAAATATTCAGATTTACTTCCGGAGGGAACAATCTTCATATAGACATAAGATATTCCCTGCCTGTTTCTCATTCAGCCATGTACTCAAGCAATCCTGCTATGGACAATGCCATGTTAAATAATATCTATGGGATATCCGGAAAGAACGCAGCTGAAACAACGGCACCAAATTATAAACTCAATAATTTCAAATTAAGTGTAATTACCCTTTCCATAGCCTATACTTTTAAGTTAGTGTTTAAAGGGAAAGAAGAATAGAGTGGAAAATTTATTCATTTAATAATACAGAAGTTAGCTTACCATCTGTAAGAGGTTTCATAAGATATTCTACGTTGAATTTCTTGAGTTGCTTCAGGTCCTCAGCATACACAGAGGTTGTAAGCACAATCACCTTAATATTTTCTTTGTTTGAAAATTTTTTTATCTGCAGATATTGGAGAAACTCAAAGCCATCCAGGACCGGCATTTTGAGATCCACTATGATAAGTTCAGGTGCCTGATTCTCATGATTTTCAGCATAAAATTGAAGAAAATTAAGCGCTTTCTCTCCATTGATCTCTGTTTGGATATGATCTGTGATCTTAAGCCTTTTCACAATGCGGTAATTTATAAAATTGGTTGTACCGTCATCATCTATCAATAAAGCACAGTTAAATTTTCTATCCATTAAAAAAATATCTTTAAATTTGATATTTCAACTGTTAACCAGGCATAAAGTTTTGAAAAATCATGAGATGATTATTTCCAATCAGTTTTATCCTCTTTTCAGAAAGAGGCCTGACGGGAAAACATACTACAAAATTATTTCCGGATCAGAATTAGAGGAATTAAAGATTTTTGGTAAAAAGTATACAATTTTGCATACAAAGGCTATAAAGTATCCTGAAAAACTGTATATTAGTGAACTGATTGATGCTGGTAATTCAATTGAATGTTTGGATAATCAGCAATATTCTGAAATACTTAAATTTTGCCAATCCCAGCTTAAGAAGGTTTGATTTGTTTTTAATCCCCCCAATATTATGAAAAACGTTTTAATTCCTGTTCTCGCTGTAATTATCATTTTTGGTTCTTCTTGCGGGCAAGATGTTCATAAGCAATATGCAAAATGCGGGTCCAAGCTTGCAAAGAAAAAGCATAGCTATTTCTATTCCATACAACACAAATAAGATCTTTGCCCTAAAAACGCAACTATTTTTATTGTTCTGCGTATTGGCTTAAATGAATAGTCCTAAAGATCCCGCAGGAATTATGAAGACCGTAGAACATTTAAATGCAAGGTTCAAACAGATTGGCTATGTGCCTCAATACGGGACTATTGCCCTGGATGATCTGGTTAAAAGCTTAAGAGAGAAAGAATCAGTATTGTATCTGCTTGAAGGCTCTATTCATAATACACTTGGCTTTTTAATCGCGACAGACCTTAAAGTATTTTATGTGGGGGTAGATAAACACAAAAGCCCTGTACTGGAGCTGATCAAATATGAAGATATAGTTTCAATAGATCTGATCAGAACAGAGCTCCCCTCCGTTGAAATTCTAATTACTAAAAATGACAAAAGGAATTTTGAGATAAAAGGATGCGAATCCAGGGATGCGTTGAAGTTTGTAAAATTAATTAAGTATTTCTGCGAAGGTATCCGGAATATGGAAAAATAAACCTTCGACTCCACTCAGGGTGACACGCTTCGACAGAGTTTATTTTATACCGAGCATAGCCAGCCATGTACTCAAAGTGAAATCCTGGCAAATGACGGACATTATTTGTCACCTGTCTACAATTTATGAATAACCTTCTCCGGCAATTCCATTAATACTTCCTGAATCTTTTATTAAACTGGAAAAATCAGTAAAACCCATAGATAAGGTTCCCGGAAAAAATAATGAAAGCCTTTTCTATTTATGTATATTGCGAATATTTTTTTAATTTAGCACCATTCAAAATTTAACAATGATCTATGAAAGCAGTAGGTGCAATTCTTATTATAACAGGTTTCCTGTTGGGAGTAATTACAGGCATTAGATTTTCCACCAGAAAAGTTATCATTTCAGATGCGGGACAAGTAAAACAGGATAAACAAATGCAGGTTGGCCTGGTCGGATCAGTATCAGTAATGATGGTACTGCTGGGTGTCAGCCTCTTTTTTTGTTCAGAATAAGCTTTTTATTCTTCTTCTTTCTTTGTCACTATAACTTTGTGATCTTTTACTTGTTCTCTTAATGTGGAGAATAAAACAAAGTTGCATTTATGGAGCTTGGGAACAGCAATTATTTATTGTTCGGTTGGTGCATTTCTGTCATTCACTTACTGGGTTAATCTGAAAAGCGAAGGTACACCAGTTCTTTCAACCATATTTCTCCCATCTAAGCTCATTGTAGCTGATTCAATTTATGGCAGCAGGTCTGTAACATTCGCTTTTCTTTGGCATTTGATTTTACTGATCATTGCCTGGGCACTGTTCTTTCTGGTTTTCAAAATGATTAAAATTTTATGGGAAATGAAATGATTTGCTAATAAAGTAAATGTTCTTTATTTTAGATTCATTAACTGCAAATGAATGAGATTTTTTGTCCTCATACTGTTTTTTGCCGCCCTGCTGGTTTTTCATGGCTCTTATGCGCAGGATAAGGAAAAGAAAATACCGAGGCATCGGACTAAGTTTTCACTTGGAATAACAGGCTCGCCCGATTACTACGTATATGATTTTAA
>DATMOV010000161.1:0-5200 GCA_035568055.1 Cytophagaceae bacterium | reverse complement strand
CACTGCAATGTCTGCTTTAAAGTAATCAGCCCCTACTGTAATTGCCAGTGAAGCCATATAACCTCCGAAGCTCCAGCCGAAAATTCCTATCCGTGACTTATCGATGTATGGAAGACCGCTAAGATAAACAGCCGTGTTAATCATATCCTGTGTTTCAAATTTACCAAGTTGGTTTTGAGTGATCTTTTTAAAGTCAGCGCCTCGTCCGCCAGTACCGCGATTGTCAATTGAAACAACAATATAACCCTTTTGAGCCAGCATCTGGTACCAGAAATAATTCATTCCCTCCCATTCGTCAGTCACACTTTGCGATCCTGGCCCTCCATAAACTGTAAGCATCACAGGATATTTTTTTGACACATCGAAGCCTGCAGGCTTGATCATCCAGCCGTTCAAAGAAATTTTATCGGGTGTGTTGAATTGAAAGAATTCTACTTTGCTGATCTTATATTCAGAAATTCGGTTTTTAAGAACTTCATTACTGGTCAGCGTTTTTACCTTTTTACCAGATGCCTCCAGAAGGCTTGTTGTAGTAGGTGTGTTGGCGTCGGAAAAATTATCCAGGTAATAATGGAAATCGCTGCTCATCTCCACTTCATGTGTTCCCTTTTCGCCGCTTAGCCTTTTTTTATTTTTTCCGTCCAGGTCTATGCAATACAAATACCTTTCAAGAGGCGAAACTTCTGCTGAGGTAAAATAAACCAGCCCTTTGCTTTCGTCAATCCCCAGAAATTTGCTCAATTCCCAATTGCCTTTGGTAATTTGTGCTACCTGTTTTCCTGCCAGGTCATATTTGTATAAATGCCTGAAGCCATCGCGCTCGCTGCTGATGATGAAATGTTTTCTGTCCTTGAGGAAATTCAGGTCATCGTTGATCTCTATGTAGGTATTATTTTTTTCAGTATAAATGGTTTTGATGTCTGTCGCATTATCTGAAACAAGCAGAATATTCAATTCATTCTGATAACGGTTCATTTTAAAAACAGCGAGCCTATTATCTTCACTCCATTTCATACGCGGAATATATATGTCGGCTTCTTTTCCCAGATCAACATCTTTCAATCCTGCGGAAGCAACGTTATAGATTTTAACACTGACCTCCGAATTTTTCTCGCCGGCCTTTGGATATTTAAAACGATAGTCCTGCGGATACAGGCCTTTCCACAACTGCATATTATATTCCTTTACCTGACTTTCATCAAAACGATAATAGGCGATCTTCCTGCTGTCCGGCGACCAGAAATATGCTTTGGTAAATTCGAACTCTTCTTCATAAACCCAGTCTGTGCTGCCATTGATTATTTTGTTAAACACGCCATCATTTGTGATGGCGGTTTCTTTCATCGTTGATAGATCCACATAGAAAAGATTATTGTCACGGGTAAATGCCGCCATACGGCTATCGGGAGAAAAGCTGACATTGGATAACGCTCCTTCTGAGAGGAGGGTAATTTTTTTCGAGATGATATCGTAGATATAATATGTTCCTTTTTTAGAGCGTCTGTAGATGTGCTGTACATTTTCAGAGATCAGAATCCTTTTTTCATCCGGACTAAAAGAATAATCTTCTATAGCAATGGGATTACCCTTGTAAGTCAGGTCTGAATTTTTCAACAACGTTTCAACCGGGGTAGCATTGATCACATCATATTTTACAAGCTCTGGAGTTTCTCCGCTGGTATAGTCAAGCCTGGTAAAATAATGATCGTCTTTCATCCAGTTAAATCCTTCAGAATATTCCGGGCGGAATGTTCCCTTCTGCCAGATGTCTTCAAGCGTTATATCTTTTCTATTTTGAGCATAAAGATTTGAGAACTGAAGCAGGATGATAATCACTAAACCGCGAAAGATCATACCCGATGTATTTTTATTGGAAAGAATCATATTGCCTAAATTAAAACAAATATTTCATACCTATAATCTTAGCAGCCTTTACATTCAAAAAATTAAGCTGGCAACAAAAGGATCACAAAATTTCTAGCCCTGAGTGAAAACAAAAACTGAGAACCAGCCCAGCCAATTCTCAGTTTTCTCTAATATTTCTAAATCTTAATGCTATATCCAGGATTCTTTAGGTTTTACATTTTCAAAAGTAAACAGACCCTCATTCAATGCATTCAGCGCTTCATGCTTGTGCCCCGTTTTGATCAGCAGGGATACATTGTTGGTGCTGCCTCCATAAGAGATCATTCTGATCGGGATCTGATCCAGTGAATCAAATACCTTCTTGGCTATACCTTTTTTATCGGCCAGGAAATCTCCCACCACGCAGATGATGGTCTGGTCTTTATCTACCTCCACAATGCAGAAGTCTTTAAGTTCTGTAATAATACTATCAAGATTTTTCGAATCGTCAATGGTCAATGATACTGCCACTTCAGAAGTGGTGATCATATCGATGGGAGTTTTATACCTTTCAAAAATATCAAAAACCTTTCTCATAAATCCGTAAGCAAGCAGCATGCGGCTTGATTTGATCTTGATCGCAGTGATATTGTCTTTGGCAGCTATGGCCTTAATTTCTTTGGTACTTGTTTTTGTTGCGATCAGTGTTCCTTTTGCTTCAGGCTCCATCGTATTCAGCAGTCTTACCGGAATGTTGAATTTTTTGGCTGGAAGAATTGTGGCAGGATGCAGAATTTTTGCTCCGAAGTAGGCAAGCTCAGCGGCTTCATCAAAGGTAAGTTCTGCAATAGGAAATGTTCTCTTCACAATTCTCGGATCGTTGTTGTGCATGCCGTCTATATCTGTCCAGATCTGAATTTCCTCCGCACGGATAGCAGCGCCCACCAGCGAAGCGGTATAATCGCTGCCGCCTCTCTTCAGGTTGTCCCTTTCGCCTTTTGGATTTCTACAGATATATCCCTGGGTGATAAAAAGATGCACATCAGGATTTCCTTTGATCAGCGCACCCAGCTTTTCTTCCGAAAAGCTGATCACAGGCTCATTGTCTTCATCGATCATCATGAAATCAAGAGCAGGTAGCAGCATCGAGTTGAAGCCTGCTTCTGTTAAGTATTCCTGAAATAATTCTGTGGAGATAAGCTCACCTTCCACCAACAATGCTCTGGTTTCCCTTTCGGTGAATTCTTTGTCCAGATGAGATTTTATAAAATCATAATGTGCCTTTATAATAGCCTCTCCTTTTTCCAGGGCCGGCTTAGTGCTGAATAAATTTTTGATAAAGTCTTTATAAGGATGAAAGAGATTTTCGATCGCTTTTCCCGCACTGGCTTTATCTTTCTTCATGAGCTTATCAGAAATGTCAACCAGAGCATTGGTTGTTCCAGACACTGCTGATAGTACTACTAATTTTCTGTCTTTTCCTGAAATAAGCTTGGCCACAGCATGCATCCTTTCAGGTTTTCCTACTGATGTACCGCCGAATTTTAATACTTTCACTTGATTAGAAATTTATTGTTTATGATGTTTATTGTCTTTTAAAACGTCAGCATTTTAATCGCGGTGGCTGCCGCTTCATCTCCCTTATTGCCATGCTTTCCTCCCGCTCTGTCTAATGCCTGTTGCTGGGTATTAGTGGTTAGTACGCCAAATATCGCTGGTTTGTTATATTTCAAGCCTACATTGGTAATCCCCTGTGATACTGCCTGACAAATAAAATCGAAATGTTTGGTATCTCCCTGGATCACGCAGCCCAGGCATATCACCGCATCGATCTTTTTTTCTTTGGCCATCCATTGGGCTCCCAGTGAAAGCTCAAAGCTGCCTGGTACATTTTTGCGGATGATGTTCGCCGGCTTTGCGCCATATTTCAATAAGGTTTCACGGGCTCCTGTGTAAAGAGCTTCTGTAATCTCATTGTTCCATTCAGCGACTATGATAGCGAATTTCTTTTTAGAAATATCAGAGATATTCTTCGAAGAGTAGCTGCTTAAATTTTTTTTGGAGCTGGCCATTTTTATATTAAAAAGGGATAAAGTCCGGCAGACTTTATCCCTTTTGATTTATATTGATTTAAGGTTATTTGGCTGCCATTAATTCTTCCGCCCTTGCCTTGTACTTCTTGGCATCATTCACTTCAGATGCCTGCCAGTAATCATTGATCACCTTGTCATACATCTTAACCGCTGATTCATAATCTTTGCTAAGCTCATAAGCCAGGCCTGCCTTCATGCAATATTCTGGTGTATAATATTGATTGGGTTTGTAATCAACAGCTTTATTGTAATAAATTGTCGCGTTTTCAAGATCTTTCTGTTCCATATAAGCATCTCCGATCAGAGAATAAACCCTGGCTTGCAGAAGAAGGTCATCAGAGCTGAAGTCTTTCAGGTAAGTGATGGCATCTTCGTATTTTCCTTGTTTCAGGTAGGCTGTACCAACATAAAATTTAGCGAGATTACCTGCATCCGTCATACTGTTTTCATCGGCTACATCGACAAGGTTTTCTTTCAAAGCCTGTTTGGTGGAATCCTGCTCCCAGTAATACACACCGTTGATCATAGATACCTGCGCTTCCTGGTTTTGCTCTTTGAGCTGAGACCTGTAAAAGAGTACTCCCGCTAAAACCGCTGCAAGGCCAACGCCTACATATAAGAGTATATTCCTATTATTCTTTACGAAGTCTTCTGACTTTGATAATTTATCTGCCAGTGAATTTGGGTCTTCGAGTAGTTCATTTCCCTTATTCCCTGTATTTGTCTTTGCCATTTTCTGCTTATTACTTATTCTTAATTTAGGGGAGCAAATTTATATATTCTTTCCGCAATTTTTAATTTTTATTCAATAATGAAAGGATAATCCGGTTCTGCATATACATCTTTGAAGGCTTCTGAAGGATCCGGATATGGAGATTCTTCGGCGAATTTCACTGAAGCTTCCACTTCTGCTTTAATCTTCTGATCTATCGTTTCAAGGTCTTTTTCAGTGGCCATTTTGTTAGTAAGGATGGTATCACGAACCTGCTCAATAGGATCTTTCGCTTTATATTCTTCAAGCTCCTCTTTAGTTCTATATTTAGCAGGATCCGACATAGAGTGGCCTTTGTAGCGATACGTCCTGAATTCAAGCAGTGTAGGGCCATCGCCTTTTCTTGCTCTTGCGGCTGCTCTTTCGACGGCAAGATGCACTTCTTCCACTTTCATCGCATCTACCGGTTCGGATGGGATATCATACGATTCTCCAAGCTTATATAACTCCGTTACGTTGGAAGTTCTTTGAACTGAAGTACCCATGGCAT
>DATMOV010000160.1:0-2434 GCA_035568055.1 Cytophagaceae bacterium | reverse complement strand
ATTAATATAGGCCGTGAGTCTTTCTTTTATAATAGCGATAAGAAACATAGTCATCTGTTCTTTGATCATTCTTACAATCGCCGATTCATGCTTCGGAGTTCTAAGCATCAGATGGGTTGACGGATCAGATGAAATCAATTTACTTTTTTTACCCGGGAACAGAAATCTTCTTCCTACAATATAGCCAACAACAAGTATTCCTCCAACAATGAGAGCCCCTGCACCTATGCTCTTCGATTTATTGCCCAAAGTTGCCGTATAGGCATTCAATTGTTCCTCCAGTTTCATCCTTTCATTCTTCATGCTTGTCTCTATATCCTCTTTCATATAGTGAAGGTAAGTTTAATATGTTACTTATTTTTAGCATTCATAATAATCAGCATTAGCTTTTTCACTCTTCTATGCAGAAATCCTTTTGTGACATTAAAGGCCATAATTAACATCATAAGCAGGTAAAATAAGGCTAACACTGCAAAGCCCATCCACTCGCTGTCAAATAAGGTATTCAGATAATGCCCCATGGCTATGCTACTGAAAACGAGCATCATCAAAAACGAAAACAGCAGCAACAGCATAAAAAATAGTGTGGCGATGATATTGGAAGCCTTTTCCTGTAGATCAAGTTTGAAAATTTGAATTTTTGCATCTACATAGCCTTTTATTATATCAAGAATTCCATCGAATTTGAAAAAATTTGAAAATTTGTTATCCATATTGACAGGTTTAAAAAATATCCTTAATTAAATAACCTTTGAAAGAGATTTATGTTAAAACTCACCTTAAGGGCAACCCCGGGATAAGTGAGGTATTGTTATCCGGATTTAAAATAAAATTTAATGAAAAGCCAAATGTAGGTATTATGCTGTTCACTTTAAAGTCAGGATAATATATCATTACTGAAGGATTATTCGGATCAGGAACAGAATACCCAAGGGTGTAGTAATAGTCCGTCTCGCGCATAGCATATATTCCAAGGAATAAATTTTTATGAACCATCACGTAAACATCCAGCCTCAAACGGGTAAGATCAATAAGCCTGTTTTTAAAAAAGGTGTTGGGATTCTTTAAATCGAAAATCTCATAAGCCTTGTATGATAAAACAGGAATGATTGTTGTCTTACCCAATCTGATTTTTTTATATAAGCCGATTGCCAGTCCGGCCCTTACATAATTCTGTTTACTCTTTCTGGAAATCTGATCCATTGTAAGTTCTTTCAAAAATCCGAGGCTGCGGATCTTTCCTCTGTGGCTAACATTCACACGGCCGATAAAAGAAACTTCCTTCGGAAACTGAAGTGTTCTGCCGGAAATTCCCAGATACCATTTCTCCGATGCCTTATGCTCGTAGCCGACCCATAAATATTCTTTGAAGACTTCACTGGTTGAATAATAGGATTTGGAAGATTTATATAATGCTTCGGCAAAGAAATAGCTCCCATTTTTCAGATAGTATTCAGCACGCAAAGAAAAATTCAGTGCTGTTGGCTGATAGTCATGCCGAACCTGCGCGGAATCATTGACAGTCGTCTGCGCGCTTGCTTCTGAAATAATGAATAAAAATAAAATAAAAAATTTTCTCATGAACCTGACTTGAGGTTATAACGGGGAGGTCCGTGAAATATTCTACTTATTCTTTCTCTTATGCCTCAGGACTTTCGCCTTTACATAAAAAATGATCTCTTCGGCAATATTGGTTATATAATCACCAACTCTCTCCGTTTTTCTGATGATGGTAAGCAGGTACAAGGCCTGCAATATTTTTTCAGGATCGTTGTTGCCTCTGAGGTATTCAGTGATCACATGGTTGGCGGCGACATTGATTTCATCCATCAACTCGTCCTTAGAAAAAATAGTGCGGGCCAGTTTTGTATTATCACTCTCAAAAGAATCTGACAGGATAGAAAGCATTTCCAGCGCTGTATCCGTCATGGCTTTGAAACGAAGTTTTTCGATCAGGTCTTTGTCATAAGGCTGATCGCACTTGATGACATATTGGGCAATTCCTTTCGCATTATCGCCGATACGTTCCAGGTCTGATACCATCTTGAGAGATGCCACCACAAACCTCAGATCGATAGCCACCGGATTAAAGAGCGCCAGGATATGCTCGCCTTTGCTGTCGATCTTCAGCTCACTTCCATTCACTCTTTTTTCATTCTTAAGCACTTCCTTGGCAAGGTCCTTATCAAAAGTGTAAAAAGCGGCAATAGCCTTGTCCAGCTGACCCTTCACAAGGACTGTCATGTCAAGAAGATCGCCTTTTAATTCCCCGAGTTCTGTTTCTAGTAAATTCATTCTGAAGTTTTTAACGGATAAAAAGATAAATTGTTTTTCAACCGAAGCGTCCCGTTATATATCGCTGTGTTTTTTCTTTTTTTGGATTGGTGAATAAAGTTCTTGTATCATCATATTCCACAAGTTCACCCAGATAGAA
>DATMOV010000159.1:0-2578 GCA_035568055.1 Cytophagaceae bacterium | reverse complement strand
CATTTCATCAATTACCTGAAAGCTTTCTTGATAGTTTAAGTAAAACAAAAAAACTTTTAGTGGTTGAAGAGCATATAAGCATTGGTGGGCTTGCTCAGCAAATAGCCTTTGAACTGACCAGCAAAAATTTTTACCTGGATTTTTTTCAATCATTGCACGCCAAAGGTTATCCTAATGAATTATACGGAGATCAAACGTACCATCAGAGAATGTCGGGGCTTGATATAGATAATATTGGAGCACTATTAAAAACTCTTTAAAATATTTTGATGACTGATATAAAAAAAATATCCGGGCTAACATTGAAAGAGAAGATCGAACAGCTTCAAGGACCAATATTTGTATTTGGAGCAAGCGGATTTATCGGAGTAAATATTCTTGAGCAAATATATGCAGTAAGAAAAGATTGTTATGCCATTACGCATGATGCCACTGTTGCCTGGAGGTTAAAATTATTAAACATTCCTTCTCAGAATACTCTTCACTGTGATATTATCTCTGCTCATTCAGTCAATGAACTTTTCAAGGCCTATGATCCTAAAACAATTTTTAACCTTGCAGCGTATGGCGCGTATTCAAAACAAACCAACTCCACCCTCATTTATGAAACCAACGTAATCGGCACAAATAATATACTCCACGAATGCAAAAATATTCACGCTTATATTCATGCGGGAAGCAGTTCGGAATATGGATTAAACTGTTCCGCTCCTAAAGAAGAAGATACACTGACACCTAACAGCCATTACTCGGTTTCAAAAATTTCATCCGCTTATTTAATTGAATATTTTGCGCGGTTCTTCAATACTCCTGCTATCAACCTCAGGCTCTACTCTATTTATGGAGCATGGGAAGAGCCTGACAGGCTTATTCCACGACTTATAGAAAATGTAAGAAACGGCAAATTACCTCAACTTGTTTCTCCGGAAATCAGCAGAGACTTTGTACATGTGAATGATTGTGTGGATGCATTTGTAACGAGTGCCCTGGTTATGCGTGAGGAAATTTATGGACAATCCTTTAACATTGCTTCCGGTAAAAAAACAACCATCAAAGACCTGGTAGAAACGGCTAAACAAGAATTTTCTATAAGAATTAACCCCGAATGGGGAAGCATGCCTGACAGAAAATGGGATCTGAAAGAATGGTATGGAGATGCGTCAAAAACTACTGAACTATTAGGATGGGGAAAAAGCACTTTTTTAGCTGAGGGACTCAGGCTTACTGCTCAATGGCAAAAGAACAATGATTATGAAAACAAAATAATTCCTGCTTTTGAAAATCGTAAACTCAACAGAAAAATAACATGCGTGATCGCCTGTTATAAAGATGCACAAGCCATACCCGTCATGTATGAGCGTCTTGTTAAAATGTTCAAAGAGATAAAAGTCAGGTACGAGATTATTTTTGTGAACGATTGCTCACCTGACAATTCAGAAGAAGTGTTGATTGGAATCTGTAACAAGGATTCGAATGTTGTTACAATCACCCATTCCAGAAATTTCGGATCTCAAGCAGCCTTTTTGAGTGGCATGGAAATAGCTACAGGCGATGGAGTAGTTTTAATGGACGGCGATTTACAAGATCCTCCTGAAGTAATACCTGAATTTTATAACAAATGGCTTGAAGGTTATGAAGTGATCTA
The DNA here is from genome assembly GCA_035568055.1 of Cytophagaceae bacterium. GTDB lineage: Bacteria > Bacteroidota > Bacteroidia > Cytophagales > Cytophagaceae > DATMOV01. Next base: position 933 of record DATMOV010000159.1, on the reverse strand, counting down.
TGGCGTAAGAGTTAAACGGGAAATGTCTTTCTTCATGGGATTGCTTTATAAATTTTTCTACCGAATTTTCAGCAGCCTTTCTTATATAAAAATACCCGTAGATGCGGGAGATTTTTCTTTGATTGATAAAAAGGTAGTAAAGCAATTGGTGGCATTGCCAGAAACAGAACAATTTTTAAGAGGTTTGAGAGCATGGGTGGGGTTTAAACAAACGGGCGTAAAGTATTCCAGGCCTGAAAGAATGTTTGGGACATCTACCAATAACTGGAGAAAGAATATAGGCTGGGCTAAAAAAGCTATTTTTTCTTTCAGCTTTGTTCCTCTAGAAACCCTTAGTTTAATGGGATTCATCTTAACCATCATTTCTTTTACTGCATTAATCGCTCAGATTATTTACAGATTTATTTTTGAAGTGCCTCATGGTGTTACTACCATTATCGTACTTATCCTGTTCTTTGGAGGGATCCAATTATCCGCGATCTCTATTATCGGCGAGTATATCAGTAAAATATTTGAAGAAACGAAACACAGGCCTAAGTTCATCAGGGCTTCCATCAGGAAGGGAATGAAAGTTTATGATACTTCCGATAAAATACAAAACTATATTAAAGAGAATTAAAAGATGCCTCAATATATAACCAAGCGTTGCTTGTTTTGTGAGGATGAAAAATGTCTTATGGATCTATATCCTCAAACATTTAAAGATGAAGATATAAACGCGGATGTATTTTCAGCACGCAGAATAACAGAGCATTTTCATTATAAAATGGTAAAATGTGTTAAAACAGGCCTGGTTTTTTCAAGAGAAATCTTACCGGATAATATTTTAGAAAAACTATATGCAGAAAGCAAAGTAACCTTCATTGAATATACCGACATTATAAGAAAGGATTATTGGAAGCCTCTGGAAAAATTTTCCAATATCATGAAAAA
>DATMOV010000158.1:0-3047 GCA_035568055.1 Cytophagaceae bacterium | reverse complement strand
AGAACTCCCCCAGGGTTTATTTTTCATGATTTTATTTTCCATCGCAATGATGGCATGTAAAAAATTATTGATGAATGCCGGTGGAACTTTTATATCGGAGTTTTGATGTGATCCCGCCCCAAATTTTATTTTTAGTCTTTGGGTCATCCTCAATATAAATATAAGAGGAGAAAGCAGGAAGGGCCAATACCTCGTCTCAAGAATTTCATATTTATTCTGATCAAATATTAGCGGGATATCTTTCTTCCTAAAACGGTTTTTAATTCCGACGGAAATATCGTGTGTGCCACGGAAGGTTTTAAAAGAAGGAAGGTTAAGGATGATAACACCTTTGGGTTTTAATATCTCGTAAACATCTTCCGCGAATTTTTTTCTTTTTTTATCCGATAAAAAATAAAGGCTGTCATTGCAGATAAAAGCATCGATAGTATTTTCAGAGAAAAAATGATACACATTTCTTAGATCCCCGAAAAAAACATTGAGGCCTCTTTCCTTAGAAAATTTCAGGGCGTGAGTTGAAATATCAAAACCTGTAACATTGCTGTATCCATTTTGAGCAAGGATATGCATCAGGCCGCCTGTTCCGCAGCCGCCATCAATGATATGTATTTTCTTGTCCTTGAAATGATTGCCTAATGCTTTTAATACCAGGCTATGCAGAATCCTATACCACCAGAATTTTTTTTCTGCACGGTACATCTTCTCATATTCATTATAATTTTCAATCATGAATATTTAATTCCCTGGAATCTACAATCACCTTTTTGATGGTGTATTGAGGAGTGCCGTTTTGCATGAGGAAAAGTTTACCAAGATATTCTCCGAGTATGCCAAGAAACATGACCTGGAAGCCGGAGATCGTAAGAATAATTACAATAGTAAAAGTCCAGCCGGGAGGTGTGCCTCCATATAAATATTTTTCCAGGACTACGGAAATCGCGAGGACTATTCCTAATATAAATATCAGAGTGCCTATTAAAGTGAATACTCTCAGAGGTTTCACCGAAAAGTTGAGGAACATATTCAGGTAAAGGCTGAACAGTTTATTGAATGTATAATTTGAAACACCTTCTTTTCTCTTATGATGCTCAACTTCAGCGGTGCCAATATTATCGGTAACTCTTAAGATCAGTCCATCGATATATGGGTGTGGTCCTTTATACTTGGTTATTTCCTTCGCTATATCCTGATGCATCACCTTGAAGCTGGACAGGTACAGATCCCTGGGTTTATTCAACAGAATGGTCGCTATGCGGTCATTGATCCGACTGCCCAGGTTACGGTGTATCGAATGCTTCTTATTTGAATACTTTGAATAAACTACGTCGTAGTTGCCTTCCCTGATCTTATTAATGAGCTTCACAATTTCTGAAGGGGGATTCTGATAGTCATCATCGATGATGACGACATAATCACCTGTGATGTAATTGAGTCCGCAGAGTACTGCGTTATGTTCGCCACTATTTTTTCTGAGGGAGACAAAGCGAATAAAAGGATGCTTTGTCGCAAGTTCTTCACAGATCTTCTCACTCTGATCACTGCTGCAATCATTGACCAGTATGATTTCCGCATCATATCCGGGCAGTGATTTCTGAACATCCTCCACAAGGCTGCCAATGGTCGCGGCAGCATTATATACAGGTATGACGACAGAAATCTTCATGAATGTGTTATTATTGTAATGAAAAGATATACCTTTTTTTATTATTATTATAATTTTGTAATATATGATCACACTTAGCGTCACCTTAATAGTAATAATCATTACAGTAGCGGCAAGTTTATATGCCTGGAAAAATCCTGAGATATATCAGAAGTGGATGATGAATCCTTATCGTGTGAACAGGAATAATGAGTATTATAGATTTATCACTTCCGGTTTCATCCATGCCGACTATTCCCATTTATTTTTTAATATGTTCTCACTTTTTTTCTTCGCTCAGTTGGTAGAGAATATTATGGGGATTCTCAATTTTCTTATACTCTACATCGTGGGGATCATTATTTCTGATCTGCCAACCTATTTTAAATATAAGAATTCCCCCCACTATAATTCTCTTGGAGCTTCGGGAGGAGTTTCGTCGGTGATATTTGCGAGCATCCTGCTGAACCCTTTAAATAAGATTTATATATTTTTCATTCCTGTTGGTATTCCCGGGTTTATTTATGGACTGTTGTTTCTCGGTTTTTGTTATTACATGTCAAAGCGTGGAGGAGACAATATTAACCACAGCGCCCATTTTTATGGATCAGTATTCGGCATAGTCTATACGATCATTGTTCTTCCCTGGGCTTTGGGAAATTTTATTGAACAAGTGAAAAGCTGGGGGCAGTAGGAAATAATTTTAAATGTTGAACGTTAAATTTCAAATTGGATGGTCGGCTGTCATGCTGAGCACATTCATTTCATTCAGTATAAACTCCGTCGAAGCATTGTTGAAACAGGCAGAAGGCTCACATTAACAAGAAAGTATTCGGCGGAGTTTATAATGAGCACGGCGAATGTGCTCAGACTGACATTATAGTAAGTTACCGGCTAATATAAAATCAATAAGGCATGTGGCTTGGTCAAAAGAAATAGAAATAAAGCAGGATAAGTTTAAGTTTCACACCTACTCTATCGCCTCGTCAGAAATTGTCCTTAGCAGAGTTTTTACTTCTTCCACTTTTTGTGAATCTCCTATTTTTTCGAAAGAAACCACCAGGTTTCTTAAAACTCTCTTAATGATTTCAAGATTGGAGCATGGCTCATAAAAAATTTCCATCTGACTTAAATTCAGATGGGAGATATAGTTGTCAATATCGGCTTTGGAAAATATCAATCCTTTGTTGAAGGCATTGATATAAAATTGCGAATCCTTATCCTTATAGGTAAGAATAAATAGGTTTGGAAGGTTTACTCCGTATACCGGCATCTTGAGCTTCTGCGCTACCAGCATATAAATAACACAAAGCGAAATAGGATTTCCTTTCTTAGTTTCCAGCACTACATTGATCATGGAGTTTGCCGGGGAATGAAAGTTCTTGGTATTGGCGCTGAATTTAAG
>DATMOV010000157.1:0-2903 GCA_035568055.1 Cytophagaceae bacterium | reverse complement strand
GAAAACCTTATCTCAGTTTATTGCAGAAACACAAAGGGAAGTTCCTTTTCAAACAGGAGATCTTGCCAGGCTGATCCAGGATATTAGCATTGCAGCTAAAATTGTTAACAGGGAAATCAATAAAGCAGGGCTGGCGGATATGCTCGGAGCTGCTGGTTCTGCAAATATTCATGGAGAAGATGTTCAAAAGCTGGATGAATTTGCCAACGATGAATTTCTTTCTGTATTTAGGGCAGGAGATGCTTGCTGCGTTATCGCTTCCGAAGAAAATGAAAAAGTCATCCCTTTAGTTCATGAATTTTCCCATCGTGCTAAATATGCTGTACTGATCGACCCTATTGACGGGTCATCCAATACAGAAGTAAATGTTTCAATAGGCACTATATTTTCTATTTATACAAGGTTATCAGAAAACGGACCCGGCACTGAAGCAGACTGTCTACAAAAAGGTACTGCACAGGTAGCTGCAGGATATGTCATTTATGGTTCCTGCACCATGCTGGTATACAGCACAGGCAATGGTGTGAATGGTTTCACACTGGATCCTTCAATTGGCGAGTTTTGCCTTTCTCATCCTAATATGAGAATCCCGGAAGGTAAATTTTATTCCATCAATGAAGGAAATTTTCAACGCTTTGAAGAAGGGATTCAAAAATTTATCACCTATTGCCAGGAAGAAAAATCAGGATCAGCCAGTCCATATATTTCAAGGCATATTGGCTCCATGGTAGCTGACTTCCACAGGAACCTTATAAAGGGAGGAGTATTTATTTATCCTGCTTCCAAAGAATATCTTAAAGGGAAATTAAGGTTGATGTATGAGTGCAATCCAATGGCTTTCCTTATAGAACAGGCTGGTGGCAAAGCAAGCGATGGATATAACAGAATTTTGGAAATAAATCCTTACAATATTCATCAGAGAACTCCATTGATAATAGGATCCGTGGAAATGGTGGAAGAGGTTGAACATTTTCTAAAACAAAACACTTCCCCCTCTTTCAAAAATCCCCCTAAAGCAATTATTAACTTTTAAAATAAACCAACATGAACTATCTGACAAAACTCTACCTTGCCGGAAATCAAAAGCTGGCAATAGGGTGTTTTATCGCCACTGACCTAAGTGACCGTAAATTGAAATGTGACATTGAAATTTTCAAAGAAGGTATCGTTTTCTGCAGGGAACTTGATCAATTTATGTCTTCTCATCCGGTTTTCATAAAAAGCAGGAGGAGGATAAATCCTTTGCTGGATAAATATTATTCCGGAGAGTTGATAAAGATTTACTACGATCATTTTCTTGCCTTGCACTGGAGCAAATTTTCTGATCATTCTTTAAAAGAGTTTGCATACGGCACTTACATGATATTCTCAGATCATTTTCACCTGCTTCCTTATAAAACAAAAAAAACATTCGAAATAATTGCCAGGAAAGACACGCTGGATAAATATAGTAGCATACATGGCTTTCATGAGGCCATTAAATTCGCCGGAAGTAAAAATGGAAATCACTATGCGGCTGAATCAATAAAATACCTCATCAATTCATATGCTCAACTATCAGGTGATTTCGAAGAAATATTTCCTGATCTGATAAAATATGCTGAGAAATTAAAGAACGGGAAAAGAATTGAGTTGAGGGTAGCTTAAAAAGCAGGGCTGGATTTATAAAACGAACCACAAAAAAATACAGGCCGTTTGAAAAAACGGGCCTGTAAGCTTAACACAACATTCTTTTGATTACTATCTATCTTAAAGCAACTTTTTTGTTGACTACGCCTGATTCATAAGAAACTCTGACGATATAAATTGAGCCTGTCTGATCTGAAACAGGAATACTTGTTTCCGTTCCGTCCAATACCTTGCTTGCAATGACAGTTCCGTTCATACTGATAACATCTACCGCTCCACTTTGAGTCAGTGCATCATTTTCTCTGCGGATAACAATCTCTTTGTTATCATTTACAAATACGTTCGTACCACTTGCAACTCCTGCAGATACAATGCCTGTAGTTCCTGATTGTTGCGCTGCAAGAATAGGACTTCCGGCGGTAGAGTTATAAGCTCCGTCATATATCTTAACATTATTTGTTGCAATATTTACCCTGATCCAGCCATAATAAAAAACGCCCGCTTTTTTGATTGCCAAGCCAATATACTTATCAATTCCCCCGCTGTTTGTAGAAAAGGCACTTGTTGACCACCAGGCCTGTCCTGTCACAGGGCTTGCTCCTATTGGGGCATTAGCGGCCAAAAGGAATATCTTACTGGGATTTGTAGGTGAATTATCCAATACTGAATTACCAGTCTTGGGCAGTATATATAACAAGTTACTTCCACCATATTTAATCCCAAAATCATTAATGCCATCTGAATTCAGATCAAGGGAATCAACAGTATTGCCTGTAGAAGTAAAAGTGATGTCTGTAAAATTATTATAGACAATTTGCGCATTGCCTTCCTGCATGCCCAGTGCCATAGCACCCGCAGCCACCGAATAGATGCCTAATCTTTTTTGTAGATTTTTTTTCATAATTTATTAAAGGTTTAGTTACACTTTTAGTTATTAAAATTTATATATTCTCAATTCCAGACAGGTTTGCTATTCCTGTATAAAGATTTGTCAACCGCTACAGACATTGCCTGGATATTTAAATCTTCTCCGAGAAACTGTTCGATTTCTTCTGCTGTCTTCTGAGAATTATTTACTGCTTCGGCATAATCAATATAGAGCACCTCAATATTGGGCTGCCTCTCGATCCACTCTTTAATATTTTTTAATTGCTTATCAAAAGTGCCGGCAAGGATTGCAGGATAGGCATTTTTATCACTTCTGTTCAGCATCACCTGCTGAGATTTCAAAACCTCATCCATCTCACGTTCCATGAAAATGATCTTGTAATCCT
>DATMOV010000156.1:0-2918 GCA_035568055.1 Cytophagaceae bacterium | reverse complement strand
AAATTGGAACTTGAAAAGTCCAATGTTAAGGTGAGTTGTATTTGTCCAGGGCCAACTTCCACCGGTTTTATTGAAAGAGCAGGCATGGGAGGCGGTATCATGGAAGAAAGGGCGGAAAAGTTCAGTATGACTTCTGATAAGGTAGCTGAAATAGCATTAACGGGAATGTATGCGGGCAACGCGGAAATTATTCCGGGAATTGCCAATAAAGTAGGTGCTATGTTCACATTTTTCGCTCCTAAATGGCTTACAGAAAAAATAACAGCAAGCCTTTATAAAATATGATTGCAATATGAAAAAGACTTTTGTTTCAAATAAGGATGAATCAGTGAGAATGTTTAAAAGCGATTTTCTGGAGTCGCTTTCAAGAATACATTTCTCCGTCCCATTGATTATTTTTCTCCCCGTTGTATTTTATTTCCTTCACAAATCTTATGCTGTAAATAGTTTATCAGTACTACATATCCTGGTATTGTTTATCGGAGGCATTATCGCATGGACCCTCACTGAATATTTGCTTCATCGTTTTGTTTTTCATTTTCACCCCCAGACGGAATTTGGAAAAAGAATTCATTTTGTTTTCCATGGAGTGCACCACGACTACCCCAATGACTCAAGAAGGCTTGTAATGGTTCCCGGCGCAAGCATTCCACTGGCATTTTTATTTTACTTTACTTTTTATTTTTGTTTGGGCAGCATTTATACCGCGCCATTTTTTGCAGGATTTGTCGCAGGGTATTTGTTTTATGACACAACACACTATGCTCTTCATCACTGGAACTTTAAGAGTAAATTTTGGATTACACTTAAAAACCACCACATGATACACCATTATAAGGATAGTGAAAATGGATTTGGAGTAAGCTCAAAAATATGGGATCATGCGTTCAAAACAATGTATAAGAAGAATGATTCCCCCAAACAGCAAATTTAGATTTTATGTTATTCTTGCTCTGTTATCAGGAGTATGCTTCTTTCCTTTTTCTTTAAAAGGTAACCCTGACCCAGTCGCAATGGGGGATAAATATTTTCTCCTGATGAGGTATAAAGACGCAGTTGCCTGGTATGAACAAAATGCAGGGCTTGCCGAGGCACAATGGAAAATAGCCCGATCTTATGTGTGTTATGGCGATATCATGGTAGGAGCGGAACGTGAGACCCCATATAGGAATGCGGAAAAAGCAGCAAGACGCTGTATTTCACTTGATGAAAGCAATGCAAATGGACATACCTGGTTAGCAGCAGCACTGGGCAATATAGCAGTATTTGAAGGTAGCAAAACTAAAGTAAAGCTCTGTAATGAGATTAAAAAAGAACTAACCCGTGCATTAATTCTCAATCCCAAAGATGATGTCGCTTATTCAATTCTGGGAACTTTCTACAGAGTATTGGGTAATATTAACTGGTTTGAAAGAAAACTAGCGGCCGCATTTCTTGGCAAAATTCCAGAAGGGGGATTTGAAGACTCGGAAAAGTCTCTTTTTTCAGCCATAAAGATATCTCCTCATGTAATGAGGCATTGGTTTGAATTAGGGATGTTGTACAGAGATTGGGATAAAGAAGAAAAAGCAAAGGAGGCATTCATCAAAGCACAAAAGTGCTCAATACAACTCGCGAGCGATAAGAACAGGCTTAATGACATTAATGGATATCTTAAGTAATAATTAAATCGGGTGTTTGCATTTTGAAAATTTCAACAAAAACTAAATGTTGGAATTATTGAGACAAATCTCCATCATTTAATTTCTCATTTCTTTTGATCTTGATTTCTAAACAAAAAAAACATGGCATTTGTCGATTACATTTTAGAACCGCCTTCTTATGGCTGGAAAGATCAAAAAGGAGAGCTTGTTAAGCCCAATGGGAAACAACTATTTGCAGAGTTTCTTTCCAGGATAAATATTTTTAAATCCAGAAAAAATTGGTTGGCCATGATGGGCTGGCTTTGGGCTTTGATGTTATTGCCATTTCTGTTTTTATTTATATTTAAATATTTTAGCTGGTGGCTTCTATTAATAGGTTTTCTCTATAGCATGGTTGTAATGGGTACACATGGTACAATATGGTATCATCGGTATTGTACCCATAAAGCTTTTACTTTTAGAAATTCATTCTGGCGCCTCTTAACGCAGCATCTTGTTATCAAAATAGTACCGGAAGAGATCTATGTTGTTTCTCACCATGTACACCACTCAAAATCTGATGAGCCTGGGGATCCTTATAATGCGAATGCCGGATTTTTATATTGTTTTTTAGCAGATACAAATCATCAGGCCATTTCAAAGACACTGGGTGAAAGTGATTATGAAAAGGCTACTGCTCTTTTAAAGCATACAGGCGTAAAATGTAATACATATAAACAATATCAGGAGTGGGGTTCAATCGCGCATCCATTAAGGACAATATTTATTTGGATACTAAACTGGTCTTTCTGGTATACTATATTTTTTCTGATTGGAGGCCATGCACTGGCTTGTACACTTTTTGCCGGAGCTCTCATTTGGGCTCTTGGTGTCCGTACTTTTAATTATGAAGGTCATGGAAAAGGCCAGGATAAGCGGAAAGACGGTATGGATTTTAACAGGAGCGATATGTCCATCAATCAATACTGGCCTGGAATTGTGGCGGGAGAATGGCACAACAACCATCACCTTTTCCCAAGCAGCGCACGCACAGGTTTTTTGCTTTATCAGTTAGATTTTGCATGGTATTATATTTATTTTCTCCACTTGGTTGGAGGTGTAACATCTTACCATAATTCTACAAATCAGTTTTATGAGAAGTTCTACCATCCTTATCGTAAAACTAAAGTTGAAATTTCTGAAAAGTAATTAGTCGAGCCTCAAAAAGGCTTCACTCACTCATCTGGCAAAGGGTTTTAACTAAAATTAGTTAGTAAAAATCTGCAAGAAATGTGG
>DATMOV010000155.1:0-5113 GCA_035568055.1 Cytophagaceae bacterium | reverse complement strand
CAAAAAACAAAAGTATATTCCCAAATGTAAAGGTTATACTACCTAACTTTCTTGAGGCAGAAAGTACCGAAATGACAAAGGAGAATAGTGGGGAATAAATCCCAAGATTAGTAGTAAATATAACAATCCATAATGCCAGAATAACAACTGACAAAGATCGATATAAGCTTTTTAGTATTTTATCATAGTTAAGTCTTGCTACCATGCCACCCGTTACTTTACTTTTGACTATCTGAAGATAAAGCGATTCAGTTAAAATCTGAATAAGAAAAGAAAGTCCGATGATTTGTGTCAATCCAAAAATAGCCGCCATACTAAGCACTTTGGAGAGGCTTACTCTTCCAAATATATTACAGACAGCAGATAGAAAGTTTAAAAGGATGTATAATACAAATATGACTTTAACAAAGGCAGGGAGAGCTAATTCCTTTTGGAGCTTCCATAAAAATAATAATCCAAATATGAGAGAAGTAATATTAAGAAGTAAAAGACAAATTCTAATTGCAAGGTCTGGTGTTATAATTGCATACGTAACCGAAAATAGAATATAAAGGGTAATCATAACCAGCCAATGATAAAATAAATGTCGTGGCCAATGTTGTGCAAAAAGAATAGTAAGAGTAATTAATAAAAAGAAATGTACTATTTCAAAATAAGTAGAGGGAGGATTAAGATCAAAAAATGGTGCTATATTCAGAATAACTACAAGTGCAGTTAGAATTGGGAATGCACTAAGATATTTTAATTTACTGTCAGCAAGTTGAGGCGCCTGGTCTGAATTTCTGATTTTTCTAAAGTTGAAAAATATCCAAAAGAAAAACCCAACGCCGAGGACAGAAATAAAAACCTGGTTGTACCAGTTATTTCTGATATAATAACCAAGTATTTGCATCTGTCCTTGATAGGACTTCTTAACAAGTGAGGTGGTTGCGGAATCCTTATTTGATTTATTATGCATGGCATATAAAGGGTCAAATTCCTTTCCCAGATACTTGCCTCTGAATTCTCTAAGTTTATTTGTTACTAGCTCTTCCAGTTCAATAGTTTGGAAGTATGCTTTTGACACCTGGGCTTGAAGCCGAGTAATCCGCAAAAGATTGCTTGTCGTGAAATGGCGGGTCTGCGCCCATTTATTCTGTATATCAATAACTTCTTTTGAATAAAGATTATGAAAAATTGTGTCTTGTTTTATTTTGATAGCTATAGAATCATTGGAAAAATGTGACATCTGGATTTTCATCTTTACAAGTTCTTTATTATATCTGAATAAAGAAGATCGCCAATACTCTAAATCACCTTCTATATCATCCAACAATACCTGAAACATCTGTAGATTTTTAATATTCAGAACTTTCCCATAGAGTACAATATTGTCATTGATGATTTTGAGCTGGTCAATCATTGGAGGAAGGCCTTCTTCTATAGCATGGGTATTAAAACCATTCTTAGATATTTTATTGATACTATCAAGAATATTGGAAATTGTTTCCATTTTTATTAATAAATCATCCACCTCTATCAATGAAGAATTATAAGCAGTAGAGTCCTTATCCTTTCCATTCGATGTATAAGAAGATAAAATCAAAATAAAAAAATGAATGATAAGAATAGTATTCTTGGACATAGGAGAGAATTGTTATTTATATCATCTCGCAGAAGCACCGAAGCCAGCCAGCACTTAATCGATAATAATCAATCGGCTAAGGATGGTCAATGAGGCCGCCACATTCATATTAATATTTATATTCTACTATAATTCCATCAGTGTCTTTCTTGCCATGTGAATCCGGTTTTTTACTGTCCCCGATAGGGATATTTAGATGTTCTGCGATCTCATTATATTTAAACCCTTCATAGTGCATCATAAAAGGAACACGGAAAGTTTTGTCAAGGTTATCGATGGCACAATTAATTTCTTTAGAAGCAATATTGGATGTACCAAGATTTTGGGAGACAGCGCCTGAACCAATAAAAATATAATCTTCATCAATTGGGTCTATCAGCTTACTTCTTTTATCAATCTTATGATATTGGCTGATAAAAGTGTTTCTCATTATAATATACAACCAAGCTTTGATATTGCTTCCTTCTTTAAATTTGTCTCTGTTTCCCAAGGCTTTAAGAAGAGTATCCTGAATAAGATCCCTCGCATCATTATAATTGTGGGTGAATTTGAAGGCCGGGATCTTTAAAGATTTTGAGGCTGAATAAACAAGATCATTGAATTCAATTGCAGTCATAATTATAAAATTTCTGGAGGAAGAAATATTGTCTTTATAAAAAGCATAAAAAAGGCCGAATTGTTTTGAAACTTCCTTTAATATATCTGCAAACGCCGAAGCTTCAGACCATCCTTAGCCGGTAAATAATCAAACGGCTAAGGATGGTCGATAAGGTCGGTGTTTCCAGTCAGGGTGCTGCTTTAAGAAGCATTTCAAAAGAGTGATCCATGAATATTAAAACCCCATGTACCCGAGCACAGTTATTGGGACGATTAAACAATTCAACACTCAGGATTAAGGAATCAATTGCTTTATTATATAAATGTCTTACTTCTTTTTTCATTATAAAATTTAATATTTTTTTCTATACGAATAAGACTTGGCATTATTCTTCTCTCTACTCTCTATCAAAAAATCCGTAATATAATCCGCTGTCTCCTGTAGTCTATGTTTCACTAATGAATTGGGAATACGAAGTGTTAGATAACCTTTTTGGAAAGAGTAGAATGTTCTTTTTAAATCTGCGAGGGCTTGTCTGTCATCATAAATATGATGCCCTCCATCAACTTCAATATTCACTTTTGCGTGGGGTACGGCTATATCAATGGTTTTATGCCCATCGAATTTTTCAAGAAGAGCAGGTACATTTCTTTCCTTCAGGGCAAAATAAAGAGAGATGGTCTCATAAGTGCTTCGAGGTTCCATGTCTTGGAGCCAATCTTGGTGAGGCATACAAAGAGGAATACCAAATTTCTCAACTGAGAATTCGTAAACACCTCTTGTTAGGTTGTTATTACATTCAATGCAAAAGCTTCCCATAGCATTAAGATTAAGGTTTATACGAAGATAAGAATTAATCTATTGAGTAATAGACTAAAGAGTAGAACTCCCGGGAGAAACGAATCCTCCCAAACAGACCGAGCTAAAACAAAAAATCCTTTGCAAGTTATTCACTTACAAAGGATTCTATTTTACTCGTAGCCCGTAGGGGAATCGAACCCCTGTTACCAGGATGAAAACCTGGCGTCCTAACCCCTAGACGAACGGGCCTTTTCTCAATTACGAGGTTGCAAAGGTAATTTTTGAAACTGTAAAATGCAACCATAATCTAAAAAAAAGCTCTTTTTTCTTTTAGTTTTATGCTTGAAACCCTCTTGATTTTAGGCTATACTTATCGTATGTTTGTCACTTATTTTTTTACAAAATCTAAATTTTAAAAGATATGGCTAAAATTAAAGTGGGTATTAACGGCTTCGGCAGAATCGGACGACTGGTGTTCCGTGCCGCTATGGACCGCGCTGATATTGAAATCGTAGGTATCAACGACCTTATTGATGTGGATTATATGGCTTACATGCTTAAATATGACTCCACCCACGGCAAATTCACTAAAAAAGTGGAAGTGAAAGACGGCAAACTGGTTGTAGATGGCCATGCGATCCGCGTGACGGCGGAAAAAGATCCTGCAACACTGAAATGGAATGAAGTGGGCGCTGACTATGTAGTAGAATCTACCGGACTATTCCTTACCAAAGATACAGCAGATAAACACATCAAAGCAGGCGCTAAAAGAGTGATCATGTCGGCTCCGGCTAAAGATGATACGCCTACTTTCGTAATGGGTGTTAACAATAAGACTTATACCAAAGATATGACTGTGGTTTCTAATGCTTCATGCACTACCAACTGCCTGGCTCCCATCGCGAAGGTATTAAACGATAAGTTCGGCATTCTTGAAGGCTTGATGACTACTGTTCACGCTGCTACTGCGACTCAGAAGACCGTTGACGGTCCTTCCGCTAAAGACTGGAGAGGCGGACGCGGTGCTTATCAGAATATTATCCCTTCTTCAACAGGCGCTGCAAAGGCCGTTGGTCTTGTGATCCCTGCTTTAAAAGGAAAATTGACAGGTATGGCTTTCAGAGTTCCTACTCCGGATGTATCTGTAGTTGATCTTGTAGTAAGGCTTGAAAAAGGCGCGAGCTACGAGGAGATTAAAAAAGCGATGAAAGAAGCTTCTGAAGGTCCTATGAAAGGTATTCTTGGTTACACTGAAGATGAAGTGGTTTCCAACGACTTCCTTGGCGATGCAAGAACTTCTATCTTCGACGCTAAAGCAGGTATTTCATTGAATGACAACTTCGTGAAAGTGGTTTCATGGTATGACAATGAGTGGGGTTATTCCAACAAAGTTGTTGACCTGATATCTTATATGGATACAGTCAAATAAAAATAATTAGATAATTGATTGATTAGTTAATTAGATAATTAAGAAAATAAAAAAGCTTCTTTCAATGAGGGAAGCTTTTTTATTTTAATCCTATTCAATTCACTGTGCAAATTAAATTTAACCTTAATTATCTAATTAACTAATTGAAATCACTTTCCTGGTACTGATCTTCTCCCTGAGGTAAAGGCCCTTCTTCGCGGTTATAACTTCTTACAATTTCGTCCAGCCTGGTTTTTTGCTTCAGGTGATGTCTGAAATGCATCTCGATCACCATATACCATTCTTCGGCATTCATCATACCCAAAGAAGGGTGGGGGACTTTGTATTTTAACAGGCCGGCTGCATCAATATCTTTCGCGGCCTGATGCATCACTTTAATAAATCTGTAAAGCTCGTCTTTTACTTTTAGCGGGCTTTCGGGTTGTGCTGGCGTATATAGAGTAGTGGGTATGCCCTTGATGCGCATGTTGGGAAAACTCTTAAGAAAAAAAAGTATTTTGCCTTTGAGCTTCTTGCTTCCTTTTTCTGAGCCGCCTTTTTTTTGCAGGCAATTCTCTATCTGTTTAAGATGATATGCGTGAGTACCATTGATGAGATGGTCATATAGCTGCCCCAGAGACCAATCTTTTTCTGTGGGTTTATATTTGAACTGATTTTTTCC
>DATMOV010000154.1:0-5800 GCA_035568055.1 Cytophagaceae bacterium | reverse complement strand
AACGGCAGTGGTAGTAAATTTAAAGGTAAAAAAAAATGGGGCGGGGGAAAACCAAGACATGGAAGCAGTCCTTCCAGCAATTCCTCTCATCACAAAAAAACGTAATCAGTGATTGCTTTGATAAGGAGTAAAACTTGCAAGCTATTCCATACGTGAATATTTCAGATCTCGTATTACCTGAAAAATAAAAGTCAGATCCACAATAAGCAGAATAATAAAAAAATAATTCATTAGAAAATTTTTAATGTGGTCTGAAATTCCAATGATATGGAAGAGTGTTTCTAAAGAATTGATCAGCAGCAGGACTAAGAATATTATTACGGGTGTTAAGAATGAGTTTGTCATAGCTCTTCATCTATATATTATTTAACAAAGCAAGGGGCAGTTTGTTTTAAACTATAGCTATGTAGCTCAATAAAGCGTATTTAATGTTATTTTCAAGTGATAAAGAAAATATTTTTTCTGCTTTTTATCAGTATACCTCTCTACAGCAGCGCGCAATATTTTATTTCCGGGCAGGATCCATCAAAGATTAAGTGGGATCAGATTAATTCGGAGAATTTTCAAATCATCTATCCGCAGGAATTCAGAACAGAAGCCCAAAGGCTGGCGAATTCGCTTGAGGCCGTTTATATTTATGATACTTATACCTTGAATTTTAAGCCAAGAAAAATTTCTGTAATACTTCATAATTTTTCCAGCGTCTCCAATGCCTTTGTCGCATGGGCGCCCAAAAGGGCTGAATTTTATACAATACCCGCACAGGATATTTATCCGCAGGACTGGCTTGATCAGCTTGCACTCCACGAATTCAGGCATGTGGTGCAGGTATCCAAAATGTACCAGGGCTTTACGAAAATCTTGTATTTTTTATTCCGCGAGCAAGCGATGGCAGGAGTGCTTGGCTTGTATGTTCCCTTCTGGTTTTTAGAAGGCGATGCGGTAAGCACAGAAACCGCTTTATCACATAGCGGAAGAGGCAGGCTTCCTGAATTTGAGATGCAGCTCCGCACCCAGGTGCTGCAAAGGAAAATATATTCTTATGAAAAAGCGGTATTCGGTTCCTATAAAGATTTTGTTCCTGACCGTTATGTGCTGGGGTATCCACTGGTGGCCAATGCGAGAAAACGTTATGGCCCGCAGATCTGGGATAAAACACTGGATCATATCGCACGGCATCCCATTGGGCTATTTCCATTTTCACATGGCATCAGGAAAAGTTCAGGGCTTTCTAAATGGAAATATTATAAATCATGCCTTCATGAATTGGATTCATTATGGGCTGAAGAAGGATCAAAAATAACCTATACATCCTTTGAGCAATTAAATCTCAGGCCAAAAAAAGTGTATACCAATTATCGTTACCCTCAATTTATGAATGATAGCCAGATGATAGCATTGAAGACAGGTCTGGCAGATATAACCGAATATGTTCTGCTTCACAAAGACGGCACCGAAAAAAGAATTTTCCGTCCGGGTTTTGTTGACCCGGTATGGTTATCAGCCAGGGGAAACAAAATCGTATGGTCTGAATTTGGTTATGACAAAAGGTGGGACAACCGCACCTGGTATGACATCATCAGCTATGATGTAACCACGGAAAAAAGGATGCGGCTCACCAGGAAAAGATTTCTTTTCGCCCCGCGCCTGTCAGACGATGCAAGTAAAATAGCGGCTGTGGAAGTAAGTCCTGAAAACAAATATTCACTGGTCATAATTGATGCCAACACAGGCAAAGAATTGAAAAAGATCAGTCATCCTAAAAATGAATTCCTTCTCACTCCAACCTGGTCGGAAGATGGAAAAGAACTTATTGTTATTTTGCTGAATGGTAAGGGAAAAGGCATCGCCAGTGTAAATCCTGAAACAGATTCTTTTAAGCTTATTCTTCCATATTCATATAAAGACATTACACAGGCAGTAAAAAAAGGAGATCATATTTACTATCACGGCATTTATTCAGGCATTGATAATATTTATAGCCTGGAAATATCTTCGGGCAGGATCTCTCAGATAACTTCCAGCCGTTTCGGGGCATTTGATCCGGAGCTATCACATGATGGAAAAAAAATATTGTATGCCGAATACTCTGCCATGGGCTTTAATATAGCGGCTATGGATTTACAATACGCATTAAATATTCCGATGGAAAATGTCGAAGATCATTCGATTAAATTATATAACAATATAGCTGCTCAGGAAAAAGGCGTAGTCAATTTTGACTCTCTCCCTCGCAAAGAATATCCATTCAAACGTTACCGGAAATTTCCTCACCTGCTTAACATACACAGTTGGGCACCTTTGTCGGCAAACGTAAGCAATTACAATATTAATCCTGGCATCACACTTTTATCGCAGAATAAATTAAGCACTTCCATCATTCAGGCAAACTACACTTATAATTATAATGAACGTGCGGGAGGAATTACCACCAGTGTTATTTATCAGGCATTGTATCCGGTAATCAGCTTAAGCACTTCTAACAGGGGAAGAGCCGGAAGTTATACAGATGCCAGCGGCACAAGTCATCGATATACCTGGCATGAGCAGAATTATGGACTCAGGATCAGTCAGAACTTAAATCTTACCAGGGGAAAGTATGTCAGGAACCTTAATTTCGCCCTTCAGGAAAATTACCAGAATATAAGTCCGGCCGTTGATGCCCCTTCAAATTTTTTAAGCGACAGGATTTTAAGCGGGGAATGGATAGCAGGTGGCTATCGGCTGCTTAAGGTAAATTCAAGGGATATGAGGCCGAGGTGGGGACAAAGTTTTTCGGTCAATTATATATCAGCGCAGGCCGGAAATCTCAAAGTTAAAAACCTTTTCACCGGAGAGGTGGATTTATATCTGCCGGGCTTTTTAAAACATCAAAGTCTGAAATTAACAGGAGTGTATCAACAGCAGGGGTCTGGTAGATTTGGTTTTTCCAGCCCTGTCTATCTTGTCAGAGGCTTCACAGGAATTTTGGGTTATAAAATTTTTACCCGGTTTTCTATAGATTATAAACTTCCTGTTGCCTATCTGGATCTGAGGCTGGGCCCGGTCCTTTATTTGCAAAGAATAAAGGCGAACTGCTTTTATGACTATGGCTATGCTGAATTTGCGTCAAAGAATTTTGTATATAACTCCCTGGGCGTGGAAATCACGAATGATATACACCTGTTTAACTTTATCGCTCCCATTGATATTGGATTCAGATATTTATACAGGCCTCAGTTGAATAGCGGTTTAATTCAATTTCTGTTTAATATAAATGTGAACGCTATCTGATCGGAGATAAATTTAGAGTTCTTTCATAATATCAACCCCGGAAGATGTACCGATGAGGTCAGCTCCTGCTTCGATACTATCCATCACCTGATCATAAGTACGAATTCCGCCGCATGCCATTACTCCTACGTTTTTAGCAAGAGTTTTTCTCATAAGACTGATCTTCTTTTCCAGGGCTCCCTGTGTCGCGAAGCCGCTTGAAGTCTTGACGTGATCGGCGCCAGTATCTTGAGAAATTTTGCAGGCGCGGATAATTTCAGATTCATTCAGGTATGCTACTTCTATGATCACCTTCATCACGCAATTATTTTCATGAATAAGTTTACTGCATTTGGCCAGATCGATCTTTGCCCAATCCATATTGATCTTCAGAGCGGAAATATTTAAAACTACATCAATCTCCTGTGCCCCATCCGCTATTGCCAATCTGATTTCTTCGATCTTGGTCTCAGTCATGTTATATCCAAATGGAAAACCAGCGACAGTGACCAGTTTGACATTTGCAGATCCAATTTCCCTTTGAGCCCGCTTCACCCAGAATGGCGGCACACATATACCGCGAAATTTATATTCCTTCGCTTCTGATACAAGTTTATCAACATCACGATCAGTGATGAAAGGCTTGAGATTGGTGTGCTCGATATATTCATTGACAGCTCTCATAAAAGAAGTGTTTTGATAAATATAATTTTTTTTAATCGCACTCAAAAGTTTTTTATAGCTAAAAAAATATTTATCTTTGTGGAGTTGAAAATAATTTTTTAAAAGCAAAAAGTCATGTGAGCAATCACATGGCTTTTTTTGTTGATTCCTTGTGGCAAATAAAATTACAAAGGCAAGGTGAAGTTTATCAATTTTATGCCAAGCCAGGAAGCAAAACCATTCTGTAACTCTTTCATATTTGCACCATATTAATTTTTATAAAACCGCTAAATAAATTTTTTATGGCACAAGAACAGGGTGAATTTCATAAGTATATACTTTAGAAAATTGACGATGAAAGAAGAAAAAAACAAGGGTAAAGAATGGTGAGGTGCCGGAACAGTTGTTTTTTCGTCGGAAGAAATTCTGCGCGGCAGGAGATTTTATATGCAATAAACAGCCCTCATGAATTTTTAATAATTCATTAGAAGCAGAGCATTTGTCTCTGCTTTTTTTGTGCCTACCAGTATTTTTTTCTGGCGATGTTAAACAATTAAAAGAACCAGCCTGTTGAATATTTAGAAGCTATCAATAAGTATTTTTAAAATATAAGAGAAAACAGATTCTTACTAAACTACAACATCATGAAAAAAATTATAAGAATTTTATCCGGGACCCTTTTCGGGCTTGCAATTATGTTTTCATCCTGTAAAAAGAAAGATGAGGTAGTGCCCGACCCCCAACCCTCAAAATTTAATACGACAAAATTTGACGGCACCATGTTTGTGATACATGATACGATATACGCTCCAGCACACGACAAAGGGTCAAGATCATTCTTCAATTCGGATACATTGAAGGTGCTAACATCTAACCAAATTAATGCGAAGTTAAGTCTTTCAGATGGCGTCATATTTGGATATTTCTTCAGCAGTGACACCTCTGGATCAGTTATTGCTAATACCTACGCGTATTTCGATACTATACTGACTTCCGGTTGGCATAAAACGACCACCATCTTCAGGAAAAATGTTCCGCTTTCAAGCTATATCAATGTAGCTACTTCAAATGATATACTCAATGCCTGGAATGCTGCAACGCCATATACAGGAACTAATTCAGGAGGATATATTTATAAGCTTGCCGTTGATCAGGTTTTTGCATACACCACTCAAGCAGGAAAAGTTGGACTAATCAGAATAATTTCTGTAATCCCTGGAAATAACCCCTACTCAGATTATGTCCTTTTTGAAATAAAAATGCAGAAGTAGAAAGTGTTAAAGTTAAGAGCAGGGATTTGATTTTCCTCCTCTTAATTATTTTATGTTCTATAAAGTAATTCTTAAAGATTATGTTAAAAATACATGGAACAGTTCTCCTCAGAACTAAGCATCCATCACTCAGCACTTTTACTCTTATTTAAACATCGTCTTCAATTTACTCAATTTCTGTTCCATGCTTTCCTCGGCTTCTTCTACGCGTTTCTTGTCTTTAGGCTTCTGAGATTTAGTCTCACCCGTGTTTTCTTTCATAGAAAGAGAAATTCTTTTTCTGCTGATGTCCACTTCAAGAACGGTAACCTGTACTTTCTGATATACCTTCACTGCCTCCGAAGGGTCTGTGATATAACGGTTGGAAAGATGGCTCACGTGGATCAGTCCATCCTGGTGCACACCAATATCTACAAACGCCCCGAATTTCGTGATATTCGTGATAATGCCAGGCAGTTTCATTCCCGGCTTAAGGTCTTCCATTTTTTCTATTCCTTCAGCGAACTGGAAAGCTTCGAATGTTTCGCGCGGGTCGCGTCCGGGCTTGCTTAATTCACTCACGATATCGTTCAAAGTAGGAAGCCCGATTTGTTCTGTGACATATTTTTTAATCT
>DATMOV010000153.1:0-2217 GCA_035568055.1 Cytophagaceae bacterium | reverse complement strand
TCATTCAATTCAAATAATTTCTTATTGTTTTCCTCAAGAATGATACTTTTTGATTCGATTTCTTTTTTCTTAAGTTCCAGGTCAATGTTCTTTTGATTAATTTCTTTGGTCCTGTTTTCAATGATATTCTGAAGCTTTATCGTATATAATTTTATTGTTGTCCATATAAATAAAAAAGCGAGTAAGACATATAAAGAATAAGCCCAATAGGTTCTGTACCAGGGCGGATAAATAGTAAACCTAAAAGTTGCTTCTTGCCCTAATTTATTATGAATATTTTTTGCTCTTGAATGAAATATATATTCTCCTTCCGGAAGGTTGGTATATTCTTTTTGTGTCTTTTTTGTCCATGCCGACCAACGCTTATCAAAGCCTTCCATAAAATACTGGTATTCTATCTTTTCAATATTTTCATATTGATTGCTGGAAACATTAAAACGCAAAGCATTGGATATATAGCGGAAATTATAGGCCATAGATTGTACCGTACTCGCAATTTTGTTTATATCAAAAAAAGCACCGTTAAATATTAAGGAATCCTGGTGATTAATATCTTCCACTTTTCTGAGAAGAGTAAAAAAAGAATTATTGATCTTATTGGAAAAATGTGGATCGTAATTGATAACTCCTTCCGGAGTGGAAAACAATATGCCTTCTTCGGCAGATAGCACAGTATCTCCTTCATTAATAGATTCAATATATTCCAGGTCAATTTCATTGAATTTACTAAATGGAATTTTTCCCAGTTTATAGGAGCCATCG
Source organism: Cytophagaceae bacterium (assembly GCA_035568055.1). GTDB lineage: Bacteria > Bacteroidota > Bacteroidia > Cytophagales > Cytophagaceae > DATMOV01. The sequence continues at coordinate 1,455 of DATMOV010000153.1, read as the reverse complement.
ATTTGTAATTTCAATACGCCCGCCTCCATTGGTTTCTTGCCTGCTTTATTATTTAACTCCTCCGCGATGAACCATATATTTTCTTTTTTATCAGGGAAAATGCCCTTCACAAAAGTTCTGCCCGTTAAACCCGTCAAAATTCTATCTTCGTAAAAATTATCCGATGTTTTATTATATCTATAAATTCCTTTATCCGTGGTAACGACTATTTCATTGCCGATTTTTGAAACTCTGTTTCGAATATGAGATGGCAGGCCTTTTTTATCATCATAAAAATCTATTTGAGCAATTGAATCTGACTGATCATTCAATCTGATCTTCCAGATTCCTTTATTGGCATGACTTATCCATATATTCCCGTCTTCATCTTCTTCCATGTAGCGGGCTGATTCTTTGAAGCCTTTAATTTTATTCTTTTGTATCAATTTTCCGTTTTTGGATTCATATAAGAATAAACCAAAATATGTTCCTTCTAATATATAAGGATGATGACTTAATTTTTTAAAAATCCAGCCTCCTGCTTCCGATGAAAATTTTTCTGCCACACCATTCTTAATAAGAAAAGCTCCATCGTGATGACCGCAAATAAGCTTGTCATCGATCTTAAATAAACCTCTTACTTCACCATACGTTTCCTTGACAAATGTAAAATTTGCATGTGGGTCAAGGGAACTAGTCTTCTGATTCCAATTTGTAAAATATAATCCCTGGTTGGTTCCAACATACAGCTTGTCTTTCTCAAGCAGGGTATATACTACAGAACCATTGATATTAAGCTTGTCATTAAAGAATATAAAAGGCGAATTTGTTTCCACATAGGAAATGCCATTTTCAAGTCCCAGCCATAAATTCCCTTGCTGATCCTGAAGCATACTGAGTACAGCATTATTAGATATACCTTTGGTTTTATCAATATGTTGCAAAATGTTTCCTTCCCTGTCGATCACAAACATTCCATTTTGAATAGTACCTATCGCGTAATTACCGTTTTGTAAAAGCGCCGAGCATTTGACAGGAAAATATTCCGGAAAAACCTTTAACGATTTATAAGATTTTCCATCATAGATATAGGTGCCAAGGTTATTAATGATTAATGACTTATCCGGTCCATAAGGCAACATGGCATATATTTCTCTGTCAGCCTGATTCGCAAATTCTTCGCCGCCAGGAATAAGTTCTAATACCTCATTCTTTAATTCCATCAAACCTATCCCGTGCTGCCGTACATACACAACTTTGTTGACATAAAAAGAAGTATGAAACCACGTTTTAGCTTCAATAACTTTAAACTGATTGTCTTTAAAAATATACAGCGCTCTATTGGTTTGGAAAACTATACCATCTTCTGTATCGTGTATTTTCCAGACATCATCAAAATTCCGATACTTCTCAGGAATTTTATTAACCAGCGATATGTATTGCAGATTTCCGGTGCTGTCGACTTCCAGATAACCT
>DATMOV010000152.1:0-2569 GCA_035568055.1 Cytophagaceae bacterium | reverse complement strand
ACGATATGTCCTGGATTAAGCTTTGCAATATCAGAATATCTAAGCCCCGTAAAACATCCGAAAAGATAAACGTCTTTTGCATGTTGCAAGGGTAATTCTTCTGATAAATCAAGATTGTACAAATCCATCACCTCTTTCCATGAAAGGAAAAGTCTTTCGCTTTCCTCAAAGCCGGTTGTAAACTTTAAATATTCAAGATTTACAGGATAGTGCTTTACCTCCTCGCAATCTTTCAAAAAAAGCTTAAGCATCTTCAAATAATTCCCAACTGTTGTATTTACAATTCCTACATCATTTGTCAGGTATTCTTTGAAGTCCGTTTCAAAAGTCCTGTTCATGGACGAAAATGTAACATGGTATTGATAGTCCTTTTTAAATTCTAAAAGATGGTTGTAGGTAGTTTGAGAATTTTTAAGCGTGTTCTCTGCAAAGCTGTTTCTTTTATCTACATGAAATTTATCAAATGCCTTAAAAAAGAAATCACTTGTATCAAAATTGATTTGATCTTCGGTATTTGCTTTTTCTTCTTCGACCAGAGGGGGCGCAATTTTCTTTTTTAATTCCTCATCAGTTGGAAGACATTTGTAAATGGTTTTATATTCCCTGAAATGTTTTTTAACATCTTCGAAAAGTAAATCAAGAGCATCATTAATTTCTGTGGCTCCGGTCATGGAAGAAGAAACTCTCTGCTTTGTAAGTACCCAGTTTTTGACTGCTATTTTTTCTCCCGTATTATGCTTGAGTGTATAGGCATATTTTTTAGTTTTTTTATTCCATCCGTAGCGGAAGTATAGGTAGACGAATTGCTCTTTTAAAAGTTTGCCTTCATCGTCCTTTTTCTTGTCTAAATAAAACTTGGGAGTTGCCATAGGTATTTGGTATTTTTGTCGTTGTATTATGAACCAAAGCTCATATACCAAACGGCAAATACCTAGCCAAATTGTACGCCTAGTTGTACGCTGAAAATATAAAAGAGAGGTAAGTTACTGACTATTAGAGCCTCTATATACTCCTGAGCGGAGTCGAAGCATTATTAAAACAATCAAGTCTTTGACTCCGCTCAGCATGACATGGCATTGATTTGTCTGGAAGAAAATATCTTCGCAGTGTTGATATAATCATCTCTTTAATTATTAATTAATGAATTTTATTAAATTGTATTTAATGCAAAAACACTATTTTACCACTCCTCGTACCGCCCGCTATTTTACTTTGGGTAATCCTGGTGCGGAAACAATCTGGTTTGTATGCCATGGGTATGGACAGCTGGCTGAATATTTTATCAAAAACTTCGATGGGCTGGATCTCCAGAAAAATTTCATCGTTGCACCCGAGGCTCTGTCCAGATTTTACCTGGAAGGCTTTAGCGGAAGGGTAGGGGCAACTTGGATGACTAAAGAAGAAAGAGTACCGGAGATTAATGACCATATAAACTATCTGAATAGTTTATATGAATTGTTCCTTAAAAAAAGAACGGAGGTAAGAATAAATATTTTAGGCTTCTCACAGGGAGTTCCGGCAGTTTGCAGGTGGGTAGCTCATGGGAAAGTAAAATTTGATAAATTGATACTATGGGCTGGCATATTTCCGCCTGACCTGAATACCGATTTTTCCTTTACAGTAGAAAATTTGTTAAAAGATAAGCTCACATATATTGTTTATGGCAAGCAAGATCAGTTCTTAAAAGAAGAGCATCTTTCCGAAATCGAAAAATTTAAATTGATAAAACCAGATCTTAATGTCCTCATATATGAGGGAAAGCATGAAATCAATAAGGCAATTTTGAAAAAAATTAGTGATGAATAAAACGATATTTCAATAAACATTTTTTGTAACTTTCCTTTTTTAAACCAGCTAGCTATGAAAGAATCCTTCCTCCATTTTATATGGGAGTTGCAATATTTTGCAAAAAAAGACCTGTATACCAATCAAAAAGAAAAAATTGAAATATTAAGTCCGGGAACTCTGAATACAGACGCGGGGCCTGATTTTCTCAATGCCAAAATAAGGATTGGGGATATTGAATGGATCGGAAATGTAGAGGTGCATAAGCAATCATCTGACTGGTTCCTGCATCATCATCAGCACGATCAGGCTTATGGCAATGTGATACTTCATGTTGTTTACAAGCATGATAAAGAACTCTTTTTTGATGATGGGACTATTATTCCAGCAATTGAATTGCAAGACAGAATCGCACATGATCTTATATTGAAATATTCAAAACTTGTGAATAGTCCGGAAACCGTGCCATGTGCAGCGCAACTTCCTGGCATCAGCAATTTGATTAAGGTTTCAGCAAAAGAAAATGTGTTGTTTAAGAGGCTTCAGCGTAAAAGCTCGGAGGTGAGAATGCTTCTTGTGCGGAATAAATATGACTGGGAAGAAACCGCTTATCAGCTGTTGGCAAGGAACTTTGGTTTTAAAGTAAATGCCGAACCTTTTTTCAGGCTTAGCTCAGGTGTACCATTAAAAATTCTTGGTAAGCACAAGCAAAATCTTTTTCAGCTTGAAGCAATGCTCTTCGGGCAGGCAGGTTTGCTTGATAAAGATTATATGGATGAATACC
>DATMOV010000151.1:0-4913 GCA_035568055.1 Cytophagaceae bacterium | reverse complement strand
CCCTGGTCTGACCCGCTGTTGATGAAATAGTCTGATTAAATACTGCATGAAAATCACCATAATCTTCTACAGTCGTTGAAGCACAGGTATCCCCTCCATAACCAAAAACAATATCTTCATCAGCAAAGAAATTACCAGTGTTATTAGGGCCACCGCCATTTAATGCCAACATCCTATTTCGTAATACCATTCCATAATTCATCGCCTGAAGGATCAGCGGAGGAATGGGATACATAGCTTCTGACTGAAGACTTCTCTTTAATAAACTATGATAATAGGATGCCGGGGGACTGCCTGCTGCCGGACATCCATTAGGCATTTGGGGATCCCATAAAGCGGAAGTCCACCACATGTGAGTCTGGAAGGGACCAGGATAAGTAGCACCCTTTGTGATGATGGCGGAACTTCCTCCGCCCGGAGGATTATAGAGTGTAAATGAACAGGCACCAAGATTGTCGACACAAGTTGGTGATGGATCTGGCATGGTTAAATTATAGCTCCCTGATGTTCCGCCGCCTCCAGGGAAAATTTCCTGGGCATTGGAATCATTTGCCAAAGCAATACATGCCACACTTACTATGCAACAAAGCTTATAGATCATATTGATATTATTTATCATCACTAATAATATTTCACTTTATATTTAATTTCAAAATACATTGCTTTTGGATGGAGCAATGAAGATACGTTTCAATGAATTTTCTGCCTACACACAAGTTAACCTTATGATTAAAAAAGAAGGCAGGAATTCAATAAAAAAATGAAATTATCCAATAGTTTTGCACCGGAAAAAAAAGAAATTATACGCGTTAAAGCCTGTAAAAAATGCTTCTATCCAGAAAAATATGATTATTATTTAAATTTTTTACACTTCCATATCCCATGATGTTATAGTATAAAAATATCAGGCCTACCTGTTATAATGTGATCAGTAGAAATTCGCTCCTAAATAATAAAGGGATGTATTTTAACTCTCTATTCTTAAATAAAATTTTGGATCAGGCTGCGATTTTATATCTTTACTTATAAGCATGAAGACAACCAGCAAATATTTCGTCGTCTCTATAGTCGCAGTAATACTAACTGCAAGGCTCTGATATTTGATTTATTTATATTTAAACAAGTCAAACCCGGATCCTCAAAGTCCGGGTTTTTTTATTTTACAGTAATATGAAAAATTTATTCTTCATCCAGTCAACGCTTCTTACTGCGGTCATTGTCATGGCAGTCTCATTGCTTATGACCGGGTAGAATATTTTCTAAATCTTATAGATCCAAGCCCGGCCTTACAGCTGGGCTTTTTTATTGTCCACTAAACAAACGCACATGTATGAAAAAAACAATGAACACTATCCAATTTGCAACCAGAATGAATTCCATCCCGAGATCATTTATTAGAGAAATTTTAAAAGCCACATCACAACCGGATGTGATATCTTTTGCCGGAGGCTTACCAAACCCTGAATATTTTCCTGCTGAAGGGATTGCCAGGGCTGCACAGAAGGTATTAAACGAAGACAGCAGATCTGTGCTTCAATATGGAGTCTCGGAAGGATATTATCCTCTTAGAAAATTTATCAGCGAACGCTATAAGTCAAAACACGGAATAGAAATTAGTCCGGAAGAAATCCTTATCGTAAATGGTTCACAACAGGGAATAGACCTCGCCGGAAAAATATTTATTGATCAGGGAGATAAAGTCCTTTTGGAGAACCCCAGCTATCTGGGAGCTATTCAGGCTTTTTCGGCCTACCAACCGGAGTTCATAACAATGCCTTTACTAGAGGATGGACCTGATGCTGAATATTTCAAAGCTATCATGAAGAAGGAAAAGATCAGACTGTTTTACTCCATACCAAATTTTCAGAATCCATCAGGCATCAGTTATTCTTTGTACAAAAGAGAAATTGTTTCGGATATTTTAAAAGCTCATGACACCATTCTTGTGGAGGATGACCCTTATGGAGAAATCAGATTCAGTGGAGAATCACTTCCACCTCTAAAAAAATTTCTTCCTCAGAATTCAGTATTGCTGGGATCTTTTTCCAAGATCATGGCACCAGGCTTAAGACTTGGTTGGGTCGCAGCGCAAAAAAATATTATTGAAAAAATGATTATTGCCAAACAGGCCTGTGACCTGCACTCCAATTTTCTCTCACAAAGGGTCATTTATCAATTTCTAAAGGATGAAGATCTTGATGAGCATATTGAAAGGATCAGGTCCGCTTATAAGGTCCAGTGCCATCTTATGCTCACGGCTCTGGAAAAATACTTTCCTGCAGGAAGTAGCTGGACAAGACCGGAGGGTGGCATATTTATCTGGGTAACCCTGGCTGAAAGAATGAATGCTTATGATTTTCTTAAACGCGCAACCGAACATAAAATCCTGTTTGTGCCAGGTAAAACATTCTTTGCGGGGAACGGTGGAGAAAATACCATCCGCCTTAATTTTTCCAATTCCACTGCCGTGCAGATCGAAGAAGGAATAAAGCGGCTTGGGATAATCATATCGGGATAAAAAAGAGTCCGCCTAAGCGGACTCTTTTTGTTTCACAAGCAATGACCAATAAGCCAGTCGAAAAAAATATTAAAAATACTTACTATAAAATCAAAATTTCATTGACATGGCAAGCCCTGTGGCGCCTCTGTTATAAACAGGAGCAAGACTTAAATCACACTTTCTTCCCCATCTGTTCCTGTGTGTCAGATATGCAAGGTGTGCCGATAAAATTCCAAAACCAGCTCCTGCAAAAACATCTGATTCCCAATGCCTGTTGTTCAGCATTCTGAATGCACCCACTGAAGTAGCAAGGGTATATGCACCTATTCCATACCAGATACTTTTATGCTTAAATTCCTGATGCACGATAGATGCAGCGGCAAATGCCTGTGCCGTATGGCCGGAAGGAAATGACTGATATCTTGAAGGCTGGGAACTGTCGGGCCTCTGGATATGTGTAAGATATTTAAGAGGGAACGTAATGGCAACCATAATAAGCTCTGTTTTTATTGTAAGCAAAGCGGTATTGATAAAATCATTTTTACATTTAATCTTAAATAAGTTGAGCGCTATAAGTTCTACGTAGGGAGCATAGATCAGGTAGTCATCAACGTGAGTGCGTTTAAATGAAATATTTTTGCGCATATCCGCATGGGCATGATAGCTGCTATAAAATCCGTGGTTCTGAATGGTAGATACACCATAACCAACTAGAATTGTTGGAACCCAAACGGCTTTAAAAACTCTGGTTTTATACCACTTTTTACCGGCTTCATTCATGATGTTTACGGTATTCATCGAATCAGTTTGCGCCAAAGCCTGGTTCGCAAGTGATATACAAAAAATGGAAATCAGTGTAAAATATCGCATCATATAAAAAATAATTTGTCTTTCGATAAAACCAGATTTCCCTGGCTTTTGTTTTGGAATCCAGAAATTCTAAGTAAAAATCTTCCCCTGGAGGTTTTAAATCCCTGTCAGAGTTTCGGCTATAAATAGCTTATGCAGCCTAATAACCTGAGGGATCAATAGCTGAGTGTCATCATTATAAATCACATAATCCGCTTTGAGCACTTTCTCGTCATCAGACATCTGCTTCTGAATAATACTTCTTATGGATGCTTCCGTTCTTTTAGGATCACGGGTCAGCACTCTTTCAATTCTAAGCTCAATGGGAGAAAATACGGTAATAATTTTATCGAGGTCTTTATAGGAGCCTGCTTCATAAAGCAGGGCTGCTTCTTTAAGAATATATGCTGAATGCTGCCCCCTCATCCATTTTTCAAAATCAATCTTCACTTTGGGATGTACAAAACTATTGAGCTTTGCGAGCTTATCATCATTATTGAAAACTTCCCTGGTAATAAAGACAGTATCTAATTTCTCATCCTTATAAGATTCGTCTCCGAAATTCCTGATCACCTGATGTCTTACTTCTGCATCATGATGAAGAATAAATTTTGCCCTCTCATCAGCATTATACACAGGCGCTCCCAGTATGGAAAAGATCTGTGAAACAATCGTCTTGCCGGCGCCTATACCCCCTGTAATTCCAACTTTAAGAATATTAGTTTTCATAAGCCACCTTCAGGAATGAAGGATTGAATGAGACATTGATGATGGATGCCGGCTTGCTCAGAAGCACTATCTTCGCATTATGATCCTTGTCAAGTCTGCTCAGGTCAATAACTACCCGAAAGTCAGAGGGACCAAATCTATCTTTGTCCTTTTCAGTGACAGAATAGTTTATTGTTACTTTGCTTTCCGAAATGATTTTTTTACCAGATGGAACATTCATTAACTCTGCTTCCACTTGTACAGTTTCAGGAAAATACTGGGCAGTATTAAAAGTAAGTATGGCATCATGATGATCTTTGACAATGGCAGGATCCGTCTCAAAATCTATCCGGATATTTTCCTGAAATTTTCCCTTGATATTTTTATAGGGGAGGCTGACCAGTATGGAATCCGGAAGTTTCTTCACCAGTTTTCCAGGCCCGCTGAATTTTATGAATACCGGGTTAAAATTTACCGGTCCGATCAGATTATAATTGGGAGCAAGGGAGAGAAATTGATAATTAAGTTTCAGATAAACCTCTTTTGTTTCGAGGTAATCAAAGTTAATTCTGATGGTGTCTTCCATAATATAATTAATATGGATCCCTTCAATCTGTTCTTCCGCCACAGGAAGCAGTTCTTTGGCTGTAATGAATTTTTTTCTCGGCAGATCATGAGGAGCATAGGTAACCGGAATGACATTGAATCTAATAGCCTTTCTTAAAAAGTCCCATCCTTCACCAGTGGCATTGACTTTAATGCGATGCGGAAGTTTGGAAACAGGGACAACCTTAGATGCATCGTATGAAACCTCTATCGGATACCAGATATCATCGGTATATTTATGACGGTTCAT
>DATMOV010000150.1:0-10672 GCA_035568055.1 Cytophagaceae bacterium | reverse complement strand
TGGAAAAAAGAGATCAATATTAATCCTGAAGATATGGATCTGATCAATATTGTAGATTCACCGGCAGAAGCGGTAAAAGTAATAGATGATTTCTATTCCAAATACCTGCTGCAGCCTAATTTCTAAATTTGAAAAAAAAATTAAGCATATCATTTCTTTGGTTAATAATTTCATATTCAGGTTACACTTATTACAAAAGTTTAACTGATAAGGCACTTTTTGTGCCAAGCCATCAACTCAGGCATCAGAAACTGATCAGCAGAATACCTGATGATCTTTCTTTTGCCGGTGAAAGGGTGCATTTTAAAGACCCCGATGACTACAGAAATTTCTATAACGAGCTTAAAATAAATACTTCGCAGAACTCAAGCACCCGTTTACTGATGATGAACACGCGTATCTGGCTTCCTCAGATCGTAAAAGTTCTTAAAGCGAATAATATTCATGAAGATTTCCAGTATGTAGCCGTGGCGGAAAGCAATCTTAACAATGATGTGGTTTCCCCTATGGGTGCCGCAGGCTTCTGGCAGTTACAGGCACCTACAGCCATCGAGCTTGGACTGGAAGTGAATACGGAAGTAGATGAAAGATATCATCCTATGAAATCCACTAATGCTGCATGTAAATATTTTAAGCAGGCCCATGCACTCTTTGGTTCCTGGACATCGGCAGCGGCTTCTTATAATAGCGGTATGAATGGACTTCTCCAGGCATTCAAAAAGCAAAGTGTGAATTCTTATTATGATCTGGAGCTCAATCATGAAACAGCTAATTATATTTACAGAATTTTATCTATTAAAGACCTTCTTAAAAATCCTAAGAAGTATGGCATGCGTGTGAAAAATCACAGTGTAGCCCTGATCAGGAAAATAAAAGTGGAAAACGACATCAAAGACCTTACAAAGTTTGCCATGGACAATAAAACCAACATAGATGATCTGAAAGCACTCAACCCGTGGCTTCTGAAGAATTCCCTGACGATCAAAGAGCCTGGTAAATCATACATTTTACTTCTTCCTGCAAAGGCCGGGCTTCAAAGTGATCTGAAGAAAGACACTTCTTCTAAAAATACATTGAGCAACGGCTTAACAAGTCTATAATTTCCGATCTTCCATCAATTACATATTAGGTCATTCCAGTTGCAGATATTAACTTGCATAGCTCTTTTTGGTCATGATTTCGCATTGGAAATTAATTATTTGAAATGAATGGGTGTCGGTTTATTGAAATTTCTGTTATAAACAGTTAAGCATTATACCGATGATCATGATTTTTTAAAGTTGAATTTTTCGAAAATCATAGGGAACCTCTTTGAGCAGCAGGTGTTATTAAATAAAAATTAAATTTGGCTAAGAAGCTGCAAAATAATAGTGGTGATATTACGGGTTATGAGGAGATAGAAATCTTCGGTGCCCGTGAGCACAACCTTAAAAATATAGATTTAAGTATTCCGCGTAACAAGCTTGTAGTAATTACAGGTATCAGCGGCAGCGGAAAATCTTCCCTGGCATTCGATACCATCTATGCAGAAGGGCAACGCAGGTATATGGAAAGCTTTTCCACGTATGCCCGTTCCTTTATCGGAAGCATGGAAAGGCCTGATGTAGATAAGATCAACGGGCTTAGCCCGGTTATCTCCATTGAACAAAAAACCACTTCTAAAAACCCAAGATCTACAGTTGGCACAGTCACAGAGATCTATGATTTTCTCCGTTTGTTGTATGCCCGTACCGGAGAAGCATTTTCTTATGTGACCGGTGAAAAAATGGTGAGACAATCGGAAGATCAGATCATCACCCACATTATCACAAATTTTAAAGATCAGAAAGTTACCATACTTGCTCCTGTGGTAAAAGGAAGAAAAGGACATTACAAAGAACTCTTTATCCAAATCAGAAAACTTGGCTTTACCAAAGTAAGGATAGATGGCGAACTGATGGACATTGTCCCAAAGATGCAAGTCGACAGATATAAGGTTCATGATATTGAAATTGTCATCGATCGTATTGCAGTAAGGGATGATGAAAGATTTAGGATCAGCCAATCTGTAGGTACAGCGCTGGTTCATGGCAAAGGTATCATGCTGGTACTGCCAAACATTAACGGTAAAGATAGTACAGCTCAATTCTTCTCCAAGTTTCTGATGGATCCTGTTTCAGGGATCTCATACGATGAGCCCGCTCCCAACATTTTTTCTTTCAATTCACCTTACGGCGCTTGTCCCGTTTGTCATGGCCTGGGACATATTGAGGAGCTTACGGAAAATTCTATAATTCCCGATACAGATTTCAGCATCAGCAGAGGAGGTATCGCCCCGCTTGGTGAATTCCGTGATATATGGATTTTCAAGCAGCTTGCTGCCATGCTTAAGAAATACAATTGCAACCTGTCCACTGCAATCAAAGATATTCCTCATGAACTGATCCAGGCAATTCTTTATGGTACTGAAGAGGTCGCTAAAATGAAATCATCCACCGGAAGTATTTTTAGTTTTCGTTTTGAAGGAATCATTAATTTTCTCAGGGCTCAGCAGGAATCCGGTTCGGAGAAAACGCAGGATTGGCTTAGCGAATACATGACTTCCAGGATATGTCCTGAATGCAATGGCGCAAGGCTTAAAAAAGAATCACTGCATTTTAAGATCGACAATAAGAATATTTCTGAGCTGGCGAAGATGGATATTGTGACGTTGAACAAATGGTTCTCAGGTCTTGAATCCAGGCTGTCAGACAGGCAGAATCTTATCGCTGCTGAAGTGCTGAAAGAAATAAGAAAAAGAATCGGCTTCCTGCTCGATGTTGGCCTTGATTACCTTGACCTCGACAGGCCACTTAGAACTTTGTCGGGCGGAGAAGCGCAACGGATAAGGCTGGCCACTCAAATAGGAACTCAGCTCGTTGGCGTGTTATATATTCTGGATGAGCCCAGTATTGGTTTGCATCAGAGAGATAATGAGAAACTAATCGCGGCACTCAAGAGCTTGCGCGATATTGGCAATTCAGTGATCGTCGTGGAACATGATAAAGACATGATGATACACTCGGATTACATCCTTGATATTGGCCCAGGTGCAGGGCGGCATGGCGGACATGTAGTAGCCGCAGGTACGCCGGATGATTTTATTAAACAGAAGAGCACTACCGCAAGATACCTGTTGGGTGATCTGAAAATAGATGTGCCAAAGCAAAGAAGAAAAGGAACAGGAGAAAATATTATAATGAAAGGTGCTGAAGGAAATAACCTAAAAAAGGTAAACTTCATATTACCTCTGGGAAAGATGATTTGCGTGACCGGTGTTTCGGGCAGCGGAAAATCTTCGCTGATACATGACACTTTATTCCCAATCCTGAACCAGTATTTCTTTAACAGCAAAAGGAATCCACTTAAATATAAATCCATCGAAGGCTTAAAGCTGATTGATAAAGTCGTTGAAGTGGATCAGTCACCGATCGGACGCACGCCACGATCAAACCCGGCAACATATACAGAGGCATTCGGTGACATCAGAAATCTTTTTTGTCAGCTTCCTGAATCAAAAATCAGGGGGTATAAGCCCGGGAGATTTTCCTTCAACGTAAAAGGTGGCCGCTGTGAAACATGCGAGGGAGCCGGATTAAAAGTGATCGAGATGGATTTTCTTCCCGATGTGCATGTACTTTGCGAAGAATGTAAAGGAAAAAGATACAACAGGGAAACATTGGAAGTTCGCTTCAAAGGTAAATCAATTTCTGATATTCTTGACATGACTGTTGAGCAGGCAGTGGAATATTTCGAGAGCCAACCAAAGATTCTGAGAAAAATTCAGACGCTGAGAGAAGTGGGCTTAGGCTATATCACACTTGGCCAGCATGCTTCAACTTTGTCAGGCGGAGAAGCACAACGTGTAAAGCTCGCGACAGAACTCTCCAAAAAAGATACAGGAAAAACTTTATATATCCTTGACGAGCCTACAACCGGACTTCATTTTCAGGATATCCAATTATTGCTTGATGTATTAAATAAGCTGGTGGATAAAGGCAATACAGTATTAGTAATCGAACATAACCTGGATGTGATCAAAGTGTCAGACCATGTTATTGATCTTGGACCAGAAGGAGGAAATCTGGGAGGGGAAATAATCTGTGAAGGGACACCTGAAGAAGTGGCGAAGAATAAGCGAAGTTATACTGCGCGGTTTTTGAGGGAAGAGTTGAAGTAGAATTGAATAGACGACAGCAAAGAAGGGTCAATAGACTATAGTCGTAATTAAGTGCTACACTGCAGTAGACTGTTGACTATGGACTTTACAATTAATCAATAATAATGAAGATCGATAAAGACGTACGCCACATTTTAATTATCGTCGCCAACTTTATGGCGATAGGTTTTGCTATACTTTTTTTTACCAAAGGTTGCGGGTAAATAGTCTAAGCAAGCATTGTGCAAAGTTTCTCTTTCCTGTTTTTTGTTGGGTTGTCAATTAGTGTGCGGAGCTCAATAATAAAGTCCTTTTCGGGATATCACTTCTCGTAAATATGTCTTCTGTATCTGTTATTGAAATAGTGTGCAAAACCCCAAATTTGGTTGTTCTCCAGGTTGTTTATTCGTCTAGCAATTTTTTTATGTCAAATTCAAGCCAGAAGAGAGAAAACCGAAATTCATTGTCTTCTTCATTCACTTTTTCAATAAACGAATTAAAATCAGCTGAGAAAAGTTCAAATAATTTTTCTAATTCATTGCTTTGCTGCTTATAATCAACAGGCTAAGGTGGTAAATGAGGCCGGCACGCAATGCGAATAAAACTCAAGGACATGAAGTATCCTTTAGACGATTGGCAAAAAAGAATCAGGCTTGCTTTGTTTAATTTTAAAAAACTTCAGACACCTGTAGTTTTTTCTGTATTTATACGGATATTTGGCCTTACGGTATACTATTGTACCCACAACAATCCAATTACATTTATTATTTATGGATTTAAAAAAAATTCTGAGTTTTGCCCTCACTCTGCTCGCATTATCTATGGATTCTTCATGGGCGCAAACGGATACCTCGGTAAATACAGTTCCTCGCAAGCTACCCTTTGCGATCGCTCAAGAAAAAAAAATTGACCAGGAGGAACTCGATGCCAAAAAAGAAGGGGTAAGTGTGACAGGCATACCTGATGTTAGTTCCGACCCCATCAATGGACAAGGGATAGGAGCAGAAGGCTCTGTTTTTTTTAACGGAAAAAGGTCAGACCCTTTTTTTGCCTATACTCCCTATAGAGCTGAACTGAAGTTGGCCGTATTCATTACTAATAAGGCACAAAAGGAGCTTCGTCTCGGTCTCGATATACCGTATATCGCTAACACGAAGTGGCGATTAAGAACAGAAGCAGCTTATAGCGTAGATCCTAACCAGCTTTTCTTTGGCGTTACCGAGAAATCTCTGGACCCCCTAAGCTATTCGCCTGGCAATAATCCTTCCAATGGAATCGTAAACAACGCTTCCTTCAAAGACTATGAAAATTCTTTAACAGGGAATAAAGCATTTTATAATACTTATACTAAAAGGGAAGCAGTGTTGAATGTAAGTGGCGAGCGGTCTTTTTTTGATGGTAAGGTGCGCCTCCTGATAGGATATGAAATAGCAGGAATAAATATCAGTACCCCACTCAACGATAGTTCATTTGTCCATTCGGAGTATCTGGCTGGACATATCACCGGCTTTGGTAAAAATAGGATCTCACTCCTGCAGACAGGTATCATATATGACACCCGGGATTTAGAGACGGACCCTTCAAGAGGAATCTTCGCTGAGATTACTAATGAGATATCGTCAAAAGCACTCGGCTCGCAGTATAATTTTAATAAAACATTTATTCACGCGAATGGGTACTTTAGCATTTTACCTAAGAAATTTAAAAAAGTAGTATTGTGTGGTAGTTTTGGTCTGGGCAATACTTCAGGGGCCGCTCCTTTTTTTGAATACCCGGATGCATGGAGTTCGGAAGGCGATATCGATGGTATGGGCGGCAGCAAAACCCTGAGAGGTTATAAGCAGGCCAGGTTTGCCGCTCCTGTAATGCAGTATACGAATTTTGAATTAAGGTGTCGCTTTTTGCGGCTCAACGTGCTCAAACAGAATTTAGTCTTTAGCGCGGTACCTTTCTTTGATGAAGGTGGCGTATGGAATAACCTCGGCAGAATAAACCATCTCAGAAACCTTCGATATTCCGAAGGATTAGGATTACGTATTGTGTGGAATGCTAATACGGTATTACGATTTGATTACGCTATTTCTAAAGAAGACCACCAGTTCTTTTTCCAACTTGGACATACATTTTAATTTGATTAAGTTCTTCTCTAAATCACCTAGGCCTTGCCACCAATCAGAGGTATCAAATTTACAAACATAAACACCATCTGATTCAAAATTATAACAAGGTTTGGAATTTTACCCTTACGCCCTTGTTGTCTTATGACTAATAAGCAAACTACATACGTTAATCCATGTCTTAAAATTTGTATGTTATTTGTACGAAAGCTAAATTCAAAAATAATATAGCTCTTAAGCTAACGAGCTATAAGGATAAGAACAATAAGAATCATAAATGAAAAATGAATCCTTAAATCACATCACTACACAATACCAACTATTGACAGATTGGTACTTGTTTTCTTTAGCAGATATTACTGACAAGGATGGCAGTAAGGCAATTAACGATCAGGTAAATAGTTTAGAGTGGCTTGCCGGACATTTAATAACTGGCAGATATAGAAATATCCTCCGTTTAGGGATTAGAATTGAGCCATACAAATACTTAGACAGGTTTATTAATCAAACCATACCTCCTCCTAATGCGATTGCTTTTGATAAGAAAATAATTTATCCAAACTTGACGGAGAGCAGAGAACAATGGACAAATTATGCTGACATTTTTTTAAATGCAATCAAGAATGCAGATCAGAGTATATTGAAGAGTGAATTGGCATTTTCAATTCCAACCGGAGGTAAAACCATCGAAGACGCTTTAGCTTTCATGATCCTGCATGAAACATATCATATAGGGCAAATGAGCATCATGCGAAAATTACTCGGATACAAGTCGATGCAATTATCCCCTAAAAAATAGACAAGGGTAATTTGTACGGTACTTGCACGGGAACTAAATTAAAAAATATAGCCCGTTGATCTCTAACGGGCTATGATTGAAATGTGTGGTCTCGGCGAGCGCGTCTGATTGAAGCAAGCTGGAGTCAATTGATATGAGGCTGCGTAATGCATTAATGTATAATATTCTATAAATTTTTGAGCTGCATGATGCAGCGCTATGTCGATTTAAATAATTTGTCCGGGATTTCGATCCTGATGCGTATATCGGCCCATGGTGCAGGAGATTAAAATCGACTGAATTATGGTTAAAGTTACCGGCGGCTTCATTGAATAGCTTAAATTTCCTCATGGAATACATTACAAGAACTGCAGATCTGCATGCCGAAAAACTATGTCCAATAGGTAAGAATTAGAGCTACGACCAATAAAGAAACTAAATTATATCCTGCATTTATCGCAAAAAGCGTCCATGATTTTTTCTCCCACACAGTACTCCCTAAATGCCCAGGCAAATAAAAACCGATCCAAGTAAATATGGAAGCGCTTAAGGCATTTGGTAAAGCTCCCATTTCTTTTACACCTGGAACAAACGTCCAGGCTGCGATATTATGTGCAAATACCCAGGCAAACAGAAAATTTCCTATAATCATAAAAGCCATTCCTTTAGCCAGTACTTTACTATCGGGTTTCATATTAGGATCGTAGCCCATTTCTTTTCCCCATATTTTTCCAAATAGAGGAGTATACCAAATAAATCCAAGTATAAAATTGACAACAACAGCCACCATAATGGCAGCAATATTAATTTTTAATTCCATGACTCTTTATTTTTTAATTCCCTACTCTTATGGATTTTCGATTACTCCCGTTTTTTGAAGTGGTTGCTGCTCCACTTTACTGTAGACTTTACGCAATTACATAAATTCTCATCTATTTATTCCTTTTTTTTCTTACCTTAACGGCAAAAAATTGGTTTGACGAAAAGGTTACAAGGTGGACGACACCGGAATGAAGTCAAAAAGGGACTTGACTATTGGATAAATCTTTGTTTGGAGTTTAATAGCAACGCAAAATCATCTAAGAAGAAGAAAAAGTAAAATCAATTATCATAAACAATTAAAATCAAGCAATCATGGCAAATGCAATCAACTGGTTTGAAATTCCAGTCAAAGATTTCAAAAGAGCAAAAAAATTTTACGACACAATTCTTGGTGCAAAGACCCAAGTAATGGAAGCAATGGGAATGAAAATGGCTTTCTTTCCTGCTGACATGGAAAACGGAAGTGTAGGTGGTGGAATTGTTGAAGGAAAAGGTTATGAACCTTCAAAAAAAGGAACACTTGCATACTTGAACGGTGGCGAAGACCTTTCAAAAATTCTAAAGAAAGTTGAAAAAGCAGGTGGCAAAATTGTTCTACCTAAAACTGCAATCGGACAAAATGGATTTATGGCTCACTTCATTGACAGCGAAGGAAACAAGGTTGGACTTCATTCAATGAAATAAAAGCCAGCCTACAAAAAACCGCCGCACTTTTTTTACACTATTATATTATCCATTGATTATAATATTTGGAAAATAGAAAGATTAGAAAGGAAGAGGTTCGAGTTGAGTAACCTTCGTTCTACACATTGAATTAAAATTTCCCCGATTTTAATTGCGAAAACTTCTTTAAATAAGATTCGTTTAGCTTAAATGCATCTATAAATAAGGATGGCTAAACATCCCGACAATTTTCTGGAGTTAATCCAGGTATACAGTTGTACGATATTTGACGAAAATGTAGTTCTTAAATTATAAACTATTTTATTATCAATTAATTGCTTCTGTTTGGAGAGTCTATATTAGACTATAATCTGGTTTCCATAATTCAAATATCATCAAATGAAAAAGGATAGCCTTACGGACTATCCTTTTTTATTCATCTGTCTCTAAAATTTGATTCTCTCGATTACCAGTTCCTTTCAACCATTCGCTCAAAATCTCATTCTATTATAATAAGAATTAATACTTATGATTTGTTTTGGAGGGCGAATATAGAAAAAGCTCCTTGTTACAGGAGCTTTACAACCAGTTATGGATGTGTTATGTAGAATAATGGATAAATCATCCTTCCATTGAATAATTTAAATTTATAGAACTCTTAAATTGGATAAGATGGTTCGTAAGCGCAGAATGAATCAACAAAGAGAAAATGACTAAAAAAATAATCGCTGAAGGTGTGGTACATGAAGTGCCTGAGGATTTAAGGAAAGCTTTAGTTTCCAATCCAGATGTACTCGAGAAATGGAATAATCTTACCCTCCTCGCACGTAACGAATGGATTTGCTGGACTACAATTGTTAAGAAACCAGAAACAAGAAAAGAGCATATAGAGCGACTATGTGCAGTATTGCCAATTATCTCTGTTCCAATTCTCCCTTATTTCATGATGAGAAACCTCTCATCGTTTTTAACATATTGCTAAAACGTAGAATTGCAATAAAAAAGCTAGGTTCTATTCCACTAGGTCATTTATTGAAATTTCAACTTTCGAAAGCAATGGATTTTATTGAAATTAACGACAATGACCATATAGACCTTACCCGTGCAGGTACAGAATGCTTCCTGTCAGAAAAAAGGTAGGCATAGACTATACCTGGTTTGCCTACATGTACCAAGAGTTGGTGCACAGGGTCGTCTGATGCTAACCCTGGCCCAGTTTATCCAAATGTTGTCTGTTTTTTTAAATTTAATTTTCCGGTTTGAATTTCTTTTTCCACTCCTCATTTTTCCAGTCGATGATGTCGCCTGCTTTTTCGGTCATAACTCCTGTGCTATTGAACCAACCCTGCCAATAATGGTAATCAGGATCTTTTCCCTGAGCTGGTTTGTCCCGTACCACGTGTCCGCGCATTTCTATTCCTCCATCTTTCAGCATACGTACATAAGAGACTGTCGGACGGTTTAGCAGAGTATAGGTGCCAAGTATTTTATCCCAGAGAAGTATTCCGCTCTTATTGAAGCAGATCACACGTTCAGCTCCGCCTCTATATCCATTGGGGTTGTAGTTTAGCATGAAAACGTAAAAATTTCCTGCATTATCCTGTGCTACGCATTGCGCTTCGGTTTCCTCAAATTGTTTTTTAATTTTTTTTCTCCATTGAACGTTACCATTCTTATCAAGTTTAATCAGTTCCATTCCATTGTCGCCATCTCCGAAGCCCGCAGCAGTGCCGTCAGTAGTAAGAATGACTTGAGCCCCATAGCCTGAATGCCCGATAAAATCATCAAAGTAAGTGGATGTACCCAGATGGTATTTACGCAGGGAATCCTGTGCTCTTTCGATGGTAAGTTGTCCATAAGCCGTAACACTGGCAAATAACAGAATGATAAGTATAGATCTCATAATGGAAAAAATTTCGTCATTTTAACTTTATTCAAGTAAGATAAAGAAATTTTTGAAATATGGTTCTATGTGTGGAGTGTACTAAATCAAAACTTCATACCTAAAACTAAATCTAGTTTAAAGGTATGAAGTTTTGATATTCACTGAATTAGTGGTCTCGGCGAGAATCGAACTTGCATCAAAAGTTTAGGAAACTTCTATTCTATCCATTG